>CAZXCO010000850.1:0-5664 GCA_964639095.1 uncultured Solibacteraceae bacterium | reverse complement strand
AGCCCGCGACCGCTTGAGCCGGCGCGCCATCGTCTCCCTGATCTCCAGCGCCACCGAGATGGTTGCCGCCCTCGGGGCGCTCGACCTTCTCGTCGGCCGCTCGCACGAATGCGACTATCCTCCCTCGGTCCGCGCTCTTCCCTGCTGCACCAGACCGCTGATCGATGTCACCGCCGACAGCCGCGCCATCGACGAACAGGTTCGGAATTCGGCGGGCAGCGCTCTCTCGATTTATGAAGTTTTCGATGACGTGCTGGAGCAGCTTCAGCCCACCCACATCCTGACGCAGGTGCAATGCGAGGTTTGCGCGGTGAGCCTTCGCGATGTCGAGCGCTCCGTCGCGTCCCGGCTGGCAAGCGCGCCCCGCATCGTTGCTCTGAATCCCGCATCGCTCGCCGACATCTGGGACGACTTCCGCCGCGTCGGCGAAGCCGCCGGCGTTTCCGCGGAGCCCCTGATTCAGACCCTCAAGAGCCGAATGGCGCCCGTGCGCCGGCCCGATCCTCCCACCGTCGCCTGCATCGAATGGATGGAACCGCTGATGGCGGCGGGCAACTGGACCCCGGAACTGATCGACCTGGCCGGAGGCATCGACGTTTTCGGGAGGCCCGGCGTTCACTCGCCATGGATCGCGTGGGACGACCTTGTTTCCCGCGATCCCGACGTCGCAATTGTGGCTCCATGCGGGTTCGATCTCGCCCGCACGCGCGCCGAAATGCATTGGCTGGTCGAACGGCCGGAATTCGCGTCTCTGAAAGCGGTCCGAACCGGCCGTTTCTTCCTTGCCGATGGAAATCAGTTCTTTAACCGGCCCGGGCCGCGGGTTGTTGAGACTTTGCGGATGATTCAGCAGATGCTCGGAGGACTGCCCGGAAAATCCATCGATTGCGGCGGGCAGGGGTGGACCATATACTCAGAGGGCGCCCTGCGATGTCCGAAAACACGGGAATAGATCAACTGATCGATCGTCTGAACCGGATCGAAGCCGGATTGAACGCGCTCGAGACACAGCCCGAACCATCGGATTCGATTTCCGCCGCAGAGATCGACCGGCTTTTCCTCGAGCGGGAAAAGGAACTGGCGGCGCTTCGGAACGAGATGATCGAGTTGCACGAGAAGGTAGCGGCCGGCGCCATCGTGATGGAAGAGCGCTCCGCCGAGGCCGCCGGGGAGTGCCCGCAAGTCCTGAAGTCAGTGCTGGCTCCCGGTGTTGAGGATCTGCGAACCAGCCTCGAAACCGACATTCAGGCATCCCTGGATGCCGCGCTGGCGGCAGGCGAACGAGCCATCGAGAACCGGATTTCCGTGCGCGTCTCAGCACTGGAAAAGACGCTCGCCGATCAGTCGGAAAGTCTTTCGGCCCTGAGGCGGCGCGCGATCGATTCGGATGCGAATTTACAGCGTCTGATTTCGGCCGTGGAAGACGTTTGCGCGAAGGTCGAAGCGCGGCCGCGCCGGCGCCTGAACATTCTGGAAAACGGATCCGTCAAATCCGTCCCCGGCGGCAGTTTGTAGTCCGGGAATTTGTACGATTTCCCACATTTAATCGGGTCTGCCAACAAAGTCATTCTCCGATACAAGGTTCCCGCGCCGCGGCTTGGTATAGTTTTTCTGTAATCCACCAACGCAAATCCAAGCGGAAACGATGCTCGACTTCGGGATCGGGAAGCAAAATGCGAGCGGTTATATAAACCGGCTCGGCATTCTTACGATATCCGCCCTGTTTCTTCCAGGCTGCGGCGCTTTGCATTTAAAACCGCAGAGTTTACTGAAGCCTCGCCTCACGGTGGCCGTGAATATCAAGCCGGACGCCAACGAGAACAAACCGATCGCCTTCGATCTGGTTCAAATCAATGACAAGGATCTGGCCAGGGACGTGGCGAAAATGACCGCCGCCGACTGGTTTCAAAAGCGTGACCAGATTCGCGAGGATTTCCCGAAAACGAGTTCGATTTCGGTGCGGAGCTGGGAATGGGTTCCCGGCCAGGTCGTACCCGATATTCAAATTCCCATGCGCCGTGCGCCGCGGGCCGTTCTTGTGTTTGCGAACTATTCCGATCCGGGCGCGCATCGGATCCGGATCGATCCCTCCATGCCGGTCCAGCTGGCTCTCGGCAGGGTCGATATTACTTTGGAGGCGCTTGCCAAATAGTCGTCAATCCTGGTTTAATGACAACCTGGTGCGTGAAATTCCGGATCCCATTCAGTGGCATGAGGGAATGCTGCTCATGCCGCAGCACTTTCAGCAGATGTCGGCGCGATATGAAAATCTGGCGCAGTTCGCCGGCAGTCTCGCGGGATCTTACCCCTGGGGAATCCTTCGTTTCGATTACGATCAGACGGCGTTCGTGAGCGGAACGCTGCGCGTGCTGCGCGTGGAAGCGGTGATGCGCGACGGTTTCTTCGTAGCCGGCGGGACCGAGTTCGGGATGGATCTGGAATTGAACCTCAAGGATCACGCGGACGCCATGCAGAGCGAACCGCTTCTCGTGCATCTGGTCGTGCCGGCGCAGAATTCGATGTCGACGAAGGGCGATCTGGCGCGCTATTTTTCCTGCGACGGGGAACCTGTGGCGGATGAAACCACCGGGCAGGATCCGGTCCATATCCCGCGCCTGAAGCCGCGCCTCGCTCTTTGGGCGGGCGCCCGGCCGCCCGCGCGCTACGAAAGCCTGCCGCTTCTGTGCGTCGGCGCGCAGAACGACGCTTTCCAGCCGGGCAGCTTCATCGCGCCATCTCTGGCCGTGGCGGAAGACTCCCCGCTGGGAAGACTTTGCGCGGAGGCCACCACCCTGGTGCGCGCAAAGAGTTACGTGCTGGCGGATCAGTATCGCACCGGTTCGTCAAAAAAGGAGATGGATGCGACGGAACTGCGCATGAAGTTGCAGAGCCTCGCGACGGGACTGCCGGGGCCCGAAGGAGCGCTGCAGTCAGGGCGCGCGCATCCTTTTGCGCTCTATCTTTTAATGTGCCAGCTTGCAGGGCACGTCGCCGGAGTCACCTCGGGTCTGGTTCCACCCCACTTTCCCCAGTACGACCACGACAATCTCGAGGCGACCTTTCTGCCGGTGCTGAATTTCATCAAGGCCGCAGTAGCCGAAGCGGTGGTCGATTCCTGGGATGCCATTCCCTTCCGGATCGCGAACGGGACTTTCGAAGCCGGCCCCGCCCAGACGCTCGATCAGGCGCTGGCGCTCGCGGGTACGCTCAGCTCCCCGGTCCTCGCGATCGCGCTTCGTCCCGCCGCCGGAACAGCGGAAGACGCCACCAGCCGGTGGGGACAGGATGCGGTAATCGGAACTTCGTCGATCGTGCCGGGACTCCTGACGACCCGCGTTCCGGGGGCGGCTCGCAGGCGGGTCGATCAGTTGCCAGGGCTGGCTCCTCCGCGCGGAACGATTCTGTTCGCTCTGGCGCTCGAAGCCGGCGCGGCGAAATCCGGAGAGGCGGTGCAACTCGTGGAACGGTACAGTAACGAGGGCCGGCCGGCAGCCGCTGTGCTTTATGTCCGCCGGGCATCCGAAGAGAAGACCGCTGGCTGACAATGCTGCACTCGGCTAAGGCTCCGGTCCCCTCCATACGGCTTTTCCAGCAGTATTGCGCCGAACTGATCAATCTGAAGCTGCTGGCGCAGTCCCCACCTGTTCCGTCGGCGGCGGAACCGCAGGCGGAGGGCGCAGCGGATCCAAAGCAGGAACTGGGGGTCAGCCGTCCCGCGGCGATCTGGAGCAAGCTGGAACTGCTGCTCGAACGGCAGACCATTGAAGCCTCGCGTATTGCCGGACCCGTCGGACTGGAGTTTCATCGCGAAGCGGTGTACGTGATGGCCGCGCTCACCGACGAGACTTTCGTACATCTCGACTGGGAAGGGCGCGAATACTGGCTCTCCCACCTGTTCGAAGCACGCTTCTTCCGGACGCATTTCGCGGGCGAAGGCTTTTTTACACGTATCGACGCCCTGCTCCGGCGGGACGACGATCCGGCGGCGGAGACCGCCACCGTTTATCTGATGGCGCTCGCCCTCGGGTTTCGCGGCAAATACTGGGGACAGGAACACGAGGGCGCGATCGAAGGCTACCGCAACCGCCTGTTCTTTTTTATTGCGCGACGCGATCCGCAGATTGCGGAATCGCTCAAGCGGCTCTATCCCGAGTCCTACCGCCATACCATAACGCCCGGCTCGCCGCGCAAGCTGCCGAACCCGCGCCGCTGGGTGCTGATTTGCGGCGGAACGGTGGTGCTCTGGCTGGTGGCGAGCCAGTTCCTCTGGTCGAATCTCACCTCCGATCTCAGCCATAAGGTCTGCTGCCTGAGGCCGGATTGCAACGAAAGTTGTGTGGCCGTGAGAACCGGCAGATGATCGCGCAGGATCGTCATGGATAGCGCGCTTCTCCTGCTGATCGTTCTGCTCGTGCTGCTGGCGATCAGCATCGCCGTCTTCGTTTTTCTCGTCCGCGGCAGCCAGCAGAAGCCGGAAGAAGATCCGGCGGCCCGCGTGCGTTCGGCCAAAGAGAGCATCACGACCGACATTGGCGAAGCGGTGGCGGCGCTGCGCGAACGGGTGCCGGGCGGCAAATTCCAGGAACGCGTCCCGTGGGTGCTCCTGATCGGCGAAGCGGGAGCGGGCAAAACCACTCTGCTCGACCAGATGGCCACCGGTTCCACGGGCATACCGATGCCGCGGGATGGCGTGCAATGGCGATTCCTCGACGGCGGCGCCCTGATCGACGTTCCGGGCAGCTTTCTGCTGGATGCCGAAGGCAAGGGACAGATCGACGGACGGTGGCAGCGGCTTTTGCGGCTGCTGCTGAAACACCGGCCGGCGCGTCCTCTCGACGGGCTTGTGCTGGCCATTCCCGCCAGCCAACTTCTCGTGCAGGGAGAAACCGAGTCCGTACATCTGAATGCCGTAGCGGCGGCAGTGCGCAGCAAACTGGACGATCTGCAGAAGCTGCTCGGCCTTGTGATTCCGATCTACGTCGTGGTCACGAAATGCGATCAGATTCGCGGATTCGGAAGCTTCTGCTGGGAGATCAATCCGGATCTCGATGACGATGTCTTCGGCTGGTCGAACCCGAACACGCTCGAATCGGCTTTCTCGGCGGAGTGGGTCGACAATGCATTCGATTTCGTGCGCGACGGAATCCTGCAGCAGCAGATGCGGATCTTCGGCAGTCGCGCGCCCTCAGCGGCGGGCGACGAGTTGTTCGTGTTTCCGATGGAATTCGAGCGAATGCGCAACGCGCTGCGTGTATATCTTTCACAGATCTTTCGCGAAACGTCGTATCTCGATTCGAATTTCCTGCGGGGCATCTATTTCTGCGGCGACGCCTCGATCGTGCTGGACCGGATGGCATCGAACGGAGCGGGCGCCGCAGCGGCCGCCTCGCTGGCTGCGCCCGTGGCGGGACTGCTGGATGCGGCTCCATGGCCGACGGACGCCGCCATCGTCCACGTGCGCGCGCCGCAGGTCGGGCGGCGGCTGGTATTCCTGCGGCATCTCTTCAACTTCAAGGTCTTTCTGGAAGCGAAGCTGGCGCGGCCGGTGAACCGAATCCGCTTCGCCCGAAACCGGACGGTGCTGTGCGCGCAGATCGCGATGGCGATTTTTATCGTCCTGTTCGGTACGGGCACGCTGATCGCGTGGAGCCGGCTGGAAGACAT
>CAZXCO010000849.1:0-3636 GCA_964639095.1 uncultured Solibacteraceae bacterium | reverse complement strand
TCAAACCCGCCGGCTTTGAGCCCGGACGCAAATATCCCGCGATCGTGGTTGTTTACGGCGGGCCCGGCGCCCAGTATGTTGTCAACCGCTGGACCGGACCCTCCTGGGACCAGGCGCTCGCGCAGAAAGGCTTTGTCGTCTGGCAGCTCGACAACCGCGGATCTTCAGGCCGCGGCCACCGGTTCGAATCGGTGCTCTATCACGACATGGGCGAGCACGAGCTCAGCGATCAGAAGGACGGCATCCAGCATCTGGTCTCGCTGGGTTTCGTCGACCCCGCGCGCATCGGCCTGTATGGCTGGAGCTACGGCGGCTACATGACGCTTTACACGATCACGCATGCCCCCGGACTCATCAAGGCCGCCATCGCCGGCGCGCCGGTCACCGACTGGCGCAATTACGACAGCATTTACACGGAGCGATACATGGGCCTTCCAGCCGACGACGAAAAGGGCTACAGCCGCAGCGCGGCCGTCAACAGCGCCGCGGGCATCAACGGAACGAAGCTCCTCATGATCCACAACATGGAAGATGACAACGTGCACTTCCAGAATTCGCTCCAGATGGCGGACGCCTTTGAAAAAGCCGGGAAGCAGTTTTTCATGATGGTCTATCCACAGAAGACGCACCATGTCGCGGGCCCCGAGTACCGGCAACTCCTCGAAGAGGAAACCACCTTCTTCGAGCAAAATCTCAAGTAGATGGACCCCCTTCTCGACTGGATCCGCGGGAAGCAGCCTGCTCTCGTTCGTTTGATCCGCGAACTGGTGAATTGCGAATCTCCCAGCGATTCCCCGGCCGGCGTAAAGCTGTTCATGGACCTTTTCGCCGAAACTGTGTCTGACATTGCAACGACTCGCCTGACGCCGAACCGTGCCCTGCTATGCAGATTCAAACTCCCCGGGCGGCAGAAGGAGGGCCAGTTGCTCGCGCTGGGCCACGCCGACACGGTCTGGCCGATGGGAACGCTCCGGAGCATGCCATTCCGCCGTGCAGAAGGCCGCCTCTGGGGGCCGGGCGTGCTCGACATGAAGGCCGGCCTCGCGTTCTTCGTCTTCGCCATGAGAGCTCTCGTCGAGTTGGAAATGCCGGTCACCCATGAGGTCGTGCTGCTCGTGAATCCCGATGAGGAAACCGGCAGCAAAAGCTCGCGGGCAGGCACGGAATCGCTGGCGAGAGAGAGCCACGCCGTTCTCGTACTCGAACCGGGTACGGGCCTCGAAGGAAAGGTGAAGACGTCGCGCAAAGGTATCGGCGCGTGGACGCTGAAAGTGCGTGGAGTTGCGGCGCACGCCGGAGTCGATTTCGCCAATGGCGCAAGCGCCGTGGTCGAACTGGCCCGTCAGATCGGAACCGTCTCGGGCTTTACCGATCTCGCCCGCGGCATCACCGTGAATCCCGGCGTCATCTCGGGAGGAACACGTTCCAATGTGATCGCCGCCGAAGCCTCCGCCGAAATCGATATCCGCGTGCCCCGGCTCACCGATGCCCGTGCGCTCGAGCGCAAATTTCGCGCTTTGAAGCCCTTCGACAAGCGCTGCGCGCTCGAACTCTCCGGAGGGCTGAATCGTCCGCCGATGGAGCGGACCCGGCGCATCGCCGCGCTGTTCGAACTGGCGCGAGCGATTTCGGCTGAACTTGGCGCAACGCTCGAAGAGTCCTCGACCGGCGGGGGCTCCGACGGCAACTTCACGGCCGCGCTCGGTATTCCGACGCTCGACGGACTCGGAGCGGTGGGCGAGGGAGCCCATGCCGCTCACGAAAGCATTCTCATCGACCGCATCCCGGACCGCGTGGCGCTGCTCGCCAGACTCACGCAGGAAATCGGGCTATCGTATACATAGCCGTGAACACTGGTTTTCACCGGCGCGCCGCGGCCGTTTTAGCATGAACCATGGCCACTCCCTCTACCGCAGAACCTTCCAGCCACGTCTACGAGCTGCGCACCTACCATGCGGCTCCTGGAAAGCTCGAGGCGCTGAGCGCCCGCTTCCGTGACCTCACCGAACCGCTTTTCCGCCGTCACGGTCTCAAGGCGATTGGCTACTGGACCCCGGCGGACAACAAGGACAATCTCTTCATCTACATCCTGGACCACAAGAGCCGGGAGGATGCGGCGAAAAACTGGGCGGCATTTCAGGCTGACGACGACTGGAAGAAGGTCAAGGCGGAGACGGAATCCAACGGCCCTCTGCAGCTCCGGATCGACAGCGTCTATCTGAGCCCCACCGAGTACTCGAACCTCAAATAGCATGCGCCCGTTTACCCTTGCATCGTTTTCTGTTCTGGCGTTCGGCATGGCGGCGCTCCAGGTGATGCCGGCGTTTGCGGCCGGGGATTCCCGCGAAGAAGCAAAATGGCGCGCCGACTATGAAGCCTCGCTCAAAGCTCCGGACGGCTGGCTCTCGGTCGCGGGCCTCTCCTGGCTCAACCAGGGCGAAAATGCCGTGCAACTGCCGCCGGATGCTTCGAAGCACTCGATCGTGCTCCGGCTCAGCGGCAATAGAGTCACCTTCGGGAACCGGCAACTGCAGTCCGACATCACGGAACACCCCGATGTCCTCCGGTTCGGCGATGTCTCGCTCACCATCATCGAGCGCGGGGGCAAAATCGGCGTGCGTCTGCGCGATGCCAACGCCACGACGCGACGCGAGTTCACCGGCTGCAAGTGGTTTCCCGCCGGCTCCGCGTGGCGGGTCCACGCAAAGTGGACAGCTTATGCGAAGCCGAGGACGATCGCCATCACTAATATCCTCGGGATGACGGATCGCGAGCCGTCTCCCGGCTATGCAGAGTTTTCGCTCCAGGGCAGAACTTATCGGCTCGAACCCGTCGTCGAGGACAACGAGCTCTTTTTCATGTTCAAAGACGCCACGAGCGGCCACTCGACATACGGGGCCGGCCGCTTCCTCTATGCCGCCATGCCGAAGAGCAACCAGGTCGAGCTCGATTTCAACAAAGCCCATAATCCGCCCTGCGCCTTCACGGCATTCGCCACCTGCCCGCTGCCGCCAAGGCAGAATATCCTGACCGTTGCCATCAACGCGGGAGAAAAGAGCTACGGCGCCCATTGAGGCTGATTCTCGCCTCGCGTTCGCCGCGCCGTGCGGAACTGCTCGCGGCGGCCGGGATCGAATTTGCAGTCCGCGGCGCCGGCGTCGATGAAACGCCGCATCCCGGCGAGACGCCGCGCGATTACGTGCGTCGCATCGCGGAAGAAAAAGCCCGCGCCGTTTGCGCCGGCAAAGACGAGATCGTGCTGACGGCCGACACCACCGTGACGCTCGGCGGCGAGATTCTGGGGAAGCCGCTGGATGCCGCCGATGCGGCCCGCATGCTCCGGGCTCTTGCTGGCAACCGGCATGAAGTGCTGACGGCGATCTGCCTGAAATACGGAAATCAAGTCGAGTCGGATCTCGACTGCACCGCGGTCTGGTTCTCTCCGATGAGCGAGTCCGAGATCGCGGAGTACGTCGCCTCGGGCGAACCCATGGACAAAGCCGGTGCGTACGGAATTCAAGGCCTGGCTTCGAAGTTCGTCGATCGCATCGAAGGTTCTTACAGCAATGTGGTGGGACTGCCCGTCGCGCTCGTCTGGCGCCGCCTGCGCGCTATTTCAGCTCGGTCATAACCGCG
>CAZXCO010000848.1:0-2867 GCA_964639095.1 uncultured Solibacteraceae bacterium | reverse complement strand
CGTGATGTTGCAGGCGAGCGCGTGAAGCTGGAGGCGCACTGCGTTGTGCCGGAAGGCCCGGCAGGACAAGCGGGTCCATACGGACGGCCGCGCGTCACGCGTGAACTGGCTGATCGCGGCTGGCGAGTCAACCACAAGCGGGTTTACCGGATCATGCGAGAGGATAATCTGCTGTGTCTGCGCAGGAGGAAGCTCGTGACTGGAGTTCGATTTTTTGGTGAATTTTCACAAATTCAGGTAAAAAATACCGCTTTTGGTAAAATTCACAATTTGCGGATTGAGTCAGGCAGTCTCCCCCGAAAAATCACTTGCCCGTTCTGCCACTCGGATGACGTCGCCCGCAGCCGGCGCAGATTCTGGGAACGTTTCGCTTTGCCCGTGCTCCGGGCACAGGCTGTTCGTTGCCGCGACTGCCGCAGACGTCATTGGGTCGGAAAACAATGGGGCCCGCTCGTCATGACGAGTCTGATCCTTGTTTTGGCCGCCGGTCTGGTGGCTGTGATGCTCACGCTTCGCCGCGGTCAGACTGCCGAAGTCCAGAGCCCTCCTGTTCAGCCGCTTCCTCTGTCATCCTCCCCCGCGCCCGCCGGCAACCGGTAACGCTGGCCGGCCGCGCCGGAGCACCTTATTGAGTCGCACTTTATAGAGGCGAACCCGGATCGGGGAGTCGAACAGCCGCCTGCCCGGCTCCGACTGACTGATCGTGAATTGACGGACTCGCGCGGCCGGGTCGATATCCTCCCCCTGCGCCAGGCGGCCGAACGAGGCCGGATCGCGGATGAGCGGCGAGAGCAGGAAACCTGTTCGCGCGGCCGCCGGAGAAATCCGGAAAATCTGGCGTCCGGCATCGGTAGTCACGGCAAGCCGGGTCAAGGGGGGCTTCCAGAGCGCTGCCGCGATGGAACCGGCGCGGTTCAGACGGATCTCCATCTGCACCCGGACTGCGCTGCCCGCATCAGCAGGCACACTCACGGCCTCCCCTGGTATGACCTTCGTTTCTTTGACAAGCTCACTCCCGGAGTTCACGCAACCGGTGGCGCGCAGGAGCAGCCAGCGCCCGGAAGCGCCATCGGGCTCATAACATTCCATCAATGCTCGCCATGACAGCGGGTCCGAGGACGAAGGGTACCGGTTGTCGATCGGCGCGATATCAAAGAACACGAAATCGGGCCGCGAGGCACTCCGGAAAAACGCCGCATTCACCGCAGTGAGGTCCGCGTTGTAAGCGGCAAAGGCCTGCGGAACCGGAGGCAGCCGGGGCTCGAGACCATTTCCATAGAGCAGCACCTGATTGTCCGGAAAAAAGTCGGCCGTGCCCGATACGCGGGTCAATGGAGCTTTGCGGCGAAACGCCTCCAACTGACTCCGGTACGCGGCGGCGAAACCCTCTCCCGTGAAGCGGCGGATCACGGCAGAAAAGTTATCGGCAAACGTCGCGACCTGCTCGCGCCCGTCCCGCGTCGCCAGTTCGACCGCGGGCAGCCAGAGCGAAAGAAACACAACGAGCGCCGTGCATACGCGCGCCGTGGCGCGCACCTCCGGCGGAACAACTGCAGGAACAACCGGATCGAAAAGGCCGGCCCGGCAAAGGAGGAGCAGCGCGGAGGGCAGCAACTGGCGGATGGCGCCCATCCAGATGTGCGCGCCATCGTGACGGACCAGGGCCTCCTTGGCCTGCAGAAAGAGGAGCAGCGCCACCCATCCCGCAGATGGCCACAAACGCCATGACCGGCGTGAACGGAAGATCATGGCGCAGGGAACCGCGACGGCCGCGAGCAACAGGACGACGACGGCCACTTCCCAATCCGGCCCCGGCGTAAACATCTCCGCGCTGTACGAGAACGCTGTGGAGAACGCACCGCGCAGAAAATCCGGAAGGTCGAGAGGAGACTGGCGCGCGAGCAGCCAGAATACAAACGACGAAGACACGACCTCGAGAGAGATCCAGGGCGCCCGGTGCTTCCACAGCTCCTGGACGGCGAGCGCGGCAATCAGAGCGCCCGTGATCACGAAGCTCGTGAACTTGATCCACATGGCCAGCCCGCAGGCCACGGCGAGAAGGTGAACAGCCGCTGCCTGAATGTTCACGAGCCGGCTCTCGCTGCCGGAATCGCCCGGCGGCTCCGGCCCGAGCGTCAGGAGCAGCAGGAGCAGAGGCAGCAGCGCGGGAAGATCGGCGAGCAGCGCGATCCAGAAAACGGCGACGAACCGGAGCGCCAGGCGGCGAATCCGCGCCGCGATTATCGAGATTCCCGCGACGAAGGCAAGAGCAATCAGCAATCGCCCGCCAAGGAGCCATGGATAAATGCGCGGATCGCCGCGGGGCGTGCTGAGAAATCCCCAGGGCCCGTAGGTGTAAATGATGTCGCGGCCGAATTGCGCTCCGTGCAGAAACCCGTCGGTCAGGACGATCTGCCAGGAAGGATCCAGTAGATTGCTCTCCAGGCGGATCGGCAGGGGCGGGGGCAGCACCCAGGCCACCAGAAGATAAAGAAGCACCGCCAGCCCGGGACGCAACGCGGCGGGAAACGATCGGGCGGCCTTTCCCGCCTGCTCCTCGTCAGAAGCGGCGGCGGAAAGGGATGGAGGGCTCATGCGGTCCTTCGATAATCTCCGCGGCTGAAATACTTCTCGAGCCAGACATAGAGACAGATGAAAAGGTACCGGCTGCCCATCTCCTTGAGTTTGAGTTTCGATTCGCCGGTTCTCCGGTTCCGCCACGTGATCGGCGTGACGGTCCAACTGTAACCGCGAACGATCGCCTTGAGCGGCAACTCGACCGTGAGATTGAAGTGCGGCGAGAGAAGAGGACCGCAACCCTCAATGACCGTGCGCCGGTAGGCTTTGAAAGCGTTGGTGGTGTCGTT
>CAZXCO010000847.1:0-2876 GCA_964639095.1 uncultured Solibacteraceae bacterium | reverse complement strand
CGGATCCAACTCCTCAAGCGCGCGTCTGATCGATTCTTCGCGCTCGTCGAGGCAAAAGAAAATCTGCGCGCACGGTCTGGAGTCAATGCGCGACAAGCCGCGGTATTTTCGATGGCTTGCGAGGCCGTGCAGAATGGCGCGTTCATGCCAGTGCTCCCAGGCGAGATGAAGAATCCGGCGGCGCTCGAGTCCGTTACAGGCTTTGACTTCCTTCACGAATGAGGTCCACTGGGAATCGGACAAGAGCCTCACTTCCGCAGACGAAAACGACACGACACGTGCCGCGTCATAGATTCGGGCGGCTCGGCTCAGACGGCGACTTTCCTGCGTTTTCAACGGACTTTCACGCGGCGCGCATTCGGCCGCGCCCATGCGGGCAGCCACGCGGGACATCGTCAACCGCACAGCAAGGTAATCCATCAGGGAACATGGAACCGCTTCATGCGGCGCCAGGCCGGGACTCTCTTCCAGCTTGCGCATCAGGCCTGCCCAACCGGGCAATGCAAGCAGTTCAGACCGGATAACGTGTTCCCATTCGGATTCGCTGAGATTCTCCGTGTCGAAATAATCCAGCACGGCGTCCGTCGCGGAGAACGAACTATTCTCCTGCCTTCGGAACTCCTTATCGAGACCTTGCAGATATCCTGGGAAGATACCGCCCGGCTGGGCGAGTAGCGTCCGGACGCACAGGTAGAACCCTTTTTCGCGGCACGGCATCGGCCAGTAAGCGGCGCCCTGATCAAGAAAGACCGCAACGAGCCGGATCAGCCAGGGGTGAATGATCTCATCTATCGGGCGTGGCGGCGCCGGATCTTCATCATCGATCACAGTTCGCTCGAAGCACGTATTGAACAGTGCCTGGAGCGCCGCATGCTGAAAGTCGCGGGCGAGATCGCCTTGTTCCATGCGCCAGAGGATTGTGGCGGCGTCAAATTCACGCACGCCAGGCGTTATCATGGCGCGTCGCAGGGAGCGCCGCGTCAATCCGGGGAAAACAGTCTCATCCGGTTCGCGCTCGAGCACGAAGTTGATGTCATCGATATGAATGCGCCCCTGAGCCAGCGCTGTTCTATAGGCCGCTTCGGACATCCATGGTTCGGCGCCGAAAAGATACGACGCTTCAATCACTGCCTGCTCGAAAGGCAGGTGCTGAAACGCATGAAGAGTGTTGTGGTGGATGAAGACCCCGATCGGGCCTTGTATGGGAAGCAGATGGGCCGCGTGCTCAACCACCAGACGCAGCCTGTCAGACCGGGATGGCAACGAATGATCGAGCCCCTCTACCGAGGCGTGCTGAGGCGGGATTTCGGCTCCTCCCTCGCGACTTGCTCCAGCATACTCACCGTTGTACTGAGCTGAGAGTAGAAATAGCGCCGCAGGATATCGAGGACTTCGATCAACGCATGGTCGCGGATTGAATAGAAGACCTGATTGCCCACCTTCCGGCTTACGACGATTTGTTTGGCGCGCAGGACAGCCAGATGCTGTGAGGCATTGACCTGCTCGATTCTGAGCTTTTCGATCAGCTTGCCCGCCGACATCTCGCCATCGCGCAGCAATTCGACGATTGCAATCCGGGTCGGATTCGCAAGTCCCTGAAAGATTTCACTCTTGAACTGGCGCAGCGCGTCGCCCATGATGATATAGTATATTCGAATTCTTGAATATTAACAAGCAGCCCGGCGAATGAGAGATGTTTTCATGTCCACTACCGCCGCAACGCCGCTGAGCCGGAACGAGCACCTCCTGCGCTGGGTCGAGAAGATGGCCGAGCTGACCCGGCCAGACGCCATTCACTGGCTCAACGGTTTCGAGGAAAAATATCACCGGCTCTGCGCAGAGCTGTGCAAGGCCGGCACACTTGTAACGCTGGACGAGAAGTTGTGGCCAGGCTGCTATTACGCGCGCTCGGATGCCAACGACGCTACCCGTGTCGAGGACCGCAACTTTATCTGTTCGCCTTCGATGGGTGCGAGATGCGTCGAAAACTCAAGGGTCACGAGAATTGTTCATCAGCCTTCGCGATCATCTTCCGCCGGAAATAATCTACGAGCGTGAACTTCTGATCTGCCACCTCTAGGCTGCGGATCGACGCGGCGGATTTATGACTCTGTCGAGCAATTGCATCCTTGTGTACGTTCTCCGCGGGAGCGGTGTCCGGGGACGTGCTACAGAAGGCAGAGTTGTACTTGATGAACGGGAGGGCCTGAGAGTTTATGACAAGTTCGGGATGCTGAATGAATACCTTTCAGGGGAAAGGTTGAGGAGTTGGAGTCTCATCCATGATGGAGTCCCGGTTCCGGGATGGAGCCATATCCTGCCCGAAGACGCGTTGCGCCTGACAGAGCAGTAGCGGGGCACTGGGAAAGTAGCGAGTCTCTTTTTCGGTGAGATTATTCTTCTGATGTGATTCTGAACCTGGTTCGTTGTTTCTTGGGATCCAATGGCTGGTCCGTTACAACACTTCTCCCTCAATTCGGTACGTCAGGAGCATGATTTGCCGCTTCCGCTCGGTATGGTAAGCGCCGTTTCGTGATGAGAAGGCGAGCAAAACAACACCGTACGCGGCGATTGCTGCTGCGTAGTCAGGATCGTTCCGCCATTTGCCCAGGATCTGCTTTCCAGCGTTGGACTCGCGCATCAGGAGCCCTGCAAAACATTTCCCCTTCGCCTCGCTGGGTGAACATCTCGCCGTACACCACTTTGTCCTCAACGAGCTGATACGGGGAAAAAGCCTTTTGCTTGCCGCAACAGATACGTCCGCCACGGGAGGTAGCGTATTCATGAGCGCTTCGGATTCTTGTTTGGCCGCCGGATTACTGTCCATGGGCGTGCTGAATACTCGGCGTGGCCGTCCGTCGAGTGTTGGCAGGCAC
>CAZXCO010000846.1:0-1770 GCA_964639095.1 uncultured Solibacteraceae bacterium | reverse complement strand
GAAGACTGAACTGGCGCGCGTGGCCGCGCTGCTTTCGGGAAACGGCGATGGTGCCGCCGGGAACGGAAGCGGCGATGCCATCGCCCGCGCGGCCGATGCGGTCGAGCGCGCGTTGGAGGTCTGTCAGTGAGGGAGTTTCCGGTGAAGAAGAGTGGAGTAGTGGTACTATGCGCGCTGGCCGCGATCGCTCCGGCCTTTGGCCAGCAGGAAGACAGGCGCGCAAAGATCGATGTGGACAACTACACGATTGACGTCCAGATCAATCCCGATACCCAGACGTTGACCGCTCAGGCCGCCGTCCGCTTCCTCCCCGAGGAACAGACCAACGCGGTTACCTTCGAGCTGAATAATGCCCTGAACATCTCGCGCATCGTGGACGACAAGGGCGAGATGCTGCAGTCGTCGCGCAATCAGGCGGACAATACCGTGCGGGTGAACTTCCCGAGCGGCCTCGTCAAAGGCCAGCCCACCGTGCTCACGTTCAGTTACGACGGCCGGCTGACGGGTTCGGAGGAGTCTCCGATCTACGGCATCAAATTCGCCGCCATCCAGAACGATTACGCATTTCTGCTCTATCCCTCACGCTGGTTTCCGGTGAGCGGGTATACTTCGGACCGTTTCACGTCGAAGATCAACGTGACCGCGCCCGCAGGATTCACCGTGGTCGGCGGCGGGGATTTCACCAAACCTTCCTTCCCCGGCGACATCGCGATTTTCAAGGGCCAGCCGGTGAAGAATTCGACCGAAGGGCTGACGACAACGCTCTTGTTCCGCGGGGCGGAAACAAACATGGCGAACGCCTATGGGGCCGCTACGGCGCAGATGGTGGAGTATTTCACCGGGCTCTATGGCCTCGCTCCGCTCGCAAATCTGACGGTGGTCGAAACAGCCGACGGCGCCCCGAACGGCTATGCCGCGCCCGGGATGATCTTCATTTCTCCCGCCGCCATCGGCAAGGACGTGAATACCTCGGTGCTGGCGAATCAGGTGGCGCGGCAGTGGTGGGAGATCGAAGTTTCCCCCGTGAACCGGAACCACATGTGGCTGGAAAACGGGATGGCTCTCTACTCTGAAGCGCTCTGGACCGAGCACGAGAAGGGGGCCGCCGCGATGGAACAGAAGATGAAGGACCTCAGCATCACGGCCCTGACCATCGACAACGTCCCGATCATACAGACCGCGCGCCTGGAGGATTACTCGCCCGAATACTGGGCCCTGAGCGCGGACAAAGGCGCCGCCGTCATCCAGATGTTGCGCAGTGTCATCGGCGACGACAAGTTCTTCCAGGCAATTAAAGCATTTCTCCAGCAAAACGCATGGAAGCCCGCGAGTACAGAGGACTTCCGCAAGGCAGCCGAAACCGCGGCGGGCCAGGATCTGCGTTACTTTTTCATTCAGTGGATCGAATCCACAGGGGCCCCTGAGTTCAAACCGGAGTGGACGATCTTTCGCACCGAGAAGGGCTTTCGGGTTCAGGGAAAGATTTCTCAGGACCTCGACACGTTCAAGATGCCGGTGGACCTGCGAATCGAGACCGAGGGAAATCCGGAAACCAGACGCATCGAGGTAATGGGAACGTCGTCGGAATTCTCAGTCGATACGTTTGGAAAACCGACGAAAGTCATCATCGATCCGGACAACAAGGTGCTCCGCATGAGCCCGCAGATGCGCGTCGCGGTGGCGATCCGGCGCGGAGAGCAACTGGTCGAGGTTTCCGAATTCGCCGACGCGCTGAAAGAGTACCAGCGCGCGCTGGATACGCAGAAAAAC
>CAZXCO010000845.1:0-9569 GCA_964639095.1 uncultured Solibacteraceae bacterium | reverse complement strand
GTGCTTGCGCGTCGCGTCGGATATGTCATGGGCTCTTCCGATAAAGAGCCGGACGCCCTGCGCCAGATGGGCTGCCAGGTGGATCTGCTCAACGACAAAGATCTCGCTTCCGGCGATCTGAGCGTCTACGATGCCATCGTGACCGGCGTGCGGGCTTATTCCGTGCGGCCGGACCTCCGCGCCGCGCAGCAGCGCCTGCTCGACTACGTGAAAAATGGCGGCGCCCTGATCGTGCAGTACAACAACGGGGCGGATGCCCGCATCAGCCCCTCGGTGGCGGACGCGCTCAATCATCTCGGGCCGTATCCTTTCACGTTCGGACGCGACGACGCGCGTGTGACTGACGAAACGGCGCCGGTGAAGGTCCTGCAGCCGGATTCGCCGCTGCTGAATGTTCCGAACAAGATCACTCCGGCCGACTTCGACGGCTGGGTGCAGGAGCGCGGGCTCTATTTCGCCAACAAGTGGGACTCCCGATACCAGACGCCTCTCGAAACCCACGACAAGGGAAACCCGGACCTGCCCGGAGGCATGCTCTACACGCGCTACGGCAAGGGCGTTTATATCTTCACGGCATACTCCTGGTTCCGCGAACTGCCGGCGGGCGTGCCGGGCGCGTACCGGATTTTCGCGAACCTCATCAGCGCCGCCAAAGGGGTGAAATAAGCGCGGCTATTGCCGGCGCACGCCTGCGATAAGCTTTTTCTGGAGGGGTAATTCGTGAAACTATTAACGGTAATCATCATTGCCATATCGTTATGGGGTTGCAACAAGGCGGAGTCGCCCGGAGCCGGCCGGCAGGCGACCGTAACTCTGAATGATGGATCGACTTTCAGCGGGACGGTGACCAGCAGTTCGACCTCGTCGATCACGCTTCAGGCTGCAAACGGGGAAACACGAACGTACCCGATGAGCCAGGTCGGATCGCTGCAATACGGCCAGCCCGCCTCGGCGAATCCGCCGGCACAGACACAGGCGAATCCCGGCGCACCGCCTCCGCCGGCTGCCGGTCCGGCTCCTGCGGCGGCGCCTGAGCCGCCCGGTACGCCGGCGCCATCGCCCGCCGCAGAGGCTCCGCCGGTGACGGCCCCTGTGCAGCCTGCCGCGACTTTCCGTACGATTCCGGCCGGAACGACCATCGAGGTTCGGAATAACGAGACAATCGACTCGCAGACCGCGGAGGTTGGTCAGACCTTTACCGGAGTGGTGGAACAGCCTGTGATGGATACGGAAGGTCGTGTGGCCATCCCGCGCGGTTCCGGCGCCATGCTGGTCGTGCGATCGGCTTCGGGGCAGGGGAAACTGCAGGGCCAGTCGGATCTCGCCGTCGATGTCGGGGCTGTCACTGTAGCGGGGCATCGCTATCGGCTGGAAACCAGCGACTTTGTCGAGAAGGGGAAGGCAGGTCTGGGGAAGAATAAGCGGACCGGGGTATTTGTCGGCGGAGGCGCCGCCCTTGGCGGCATCATCGGCGCGATTGCCGGAGGCGGCAAAGGCGCCGCGATCGGGGCCTTGTCGGGCGCAGGCGCGGGCACCGCAACCCAGGGGCTGACGCGGGGTAAGGCCGTCCGGATTCCGTCGGAAACGCTGCTGCGATTCAAGCTGGAATCGCCGGTGCGAATCCGCCAGGTCCAATAACCGAATCGCTTCATTGAACACTTCCCTTTCGGGAAGAATCCAGACGCCAGGAATCGCGGCCGGTGATCCATCTGACCGCCGGCCGCGTTAGGTTTAAGAGATTGAAACAGGACGCGGAAGCGACTCAATCGTCTTTTGGCCGGAAACTGGCGAACTGGGCCGGTTTCCGTAACCGCGACGATCAGATCATGATCGTCCTGAGTGTGGTGATCGGCCTGATCGTCGGGCTGACCGTAACTGCTTTCATTCTCCTGACCGGCCGTCTGGCGGCCCGCATGTACCCGCCGGAGAGCGCCGCCTGGAGGCGGGTGTTCGTCCCGACAGCCGGGGCGCTCTTCAGCGGCTATCTTCTCTTTCGCTACTTTCCGAACGCGCGCGGCAGCGGAATCCCGCAGACGAAGTTCGCGCTTTTCATCCGCAACGGCTTCATTTCGATGAAGACGGTCCTCGGCAAGTTCCTCTGCTGCTCGATTTCTCTTGCCAGCGGCATCGCGCTCGGCCGCGAAGGACCGTCAGTCCAGATCGGCGCGGGCATTGCATCCGTGATCGCAAGGCGCTTCGGGCTGAGCACGGCGAACGTCAAGGCGCTGGTTCCGGTGGGTTGTTCGGCGGCGCTGGCGGCCGCGTTTAACACGCCGATTGCCGCGGTGCTGTTCTCGCTGGAAGAAATCCTCGGCGATATGCAGGCGCCGGTGCTGGGCTCAGTCGTGGTGAGTTCCGCAACGTCATGGATGGTGCTTCATCTCATTCTGGGCGACCAGCCGTTGTTTCATGTCCCGCAGTACCAGCTTCTTCACCCGCAGGAGTTCGGCATTTACGCCATTCTCGGAGTGGCCGGGGGACTCGGCTCCGTATGCTTCGTCAAACTGCTTCTCTGGCTTCGAATCCTCTTCAGACGGTTTCCCGCATGGACCGTCTGGATGCAGCCGGCGGCGGGAGGCCTGGTGGTGGGGCTCCTCGGCTGGTTCATTCCGGAGGTTCTGGGCGTCGGCTACGACTATGTGGACCGGGTTCTCGGCGGCGACATTCCGATCCGGACCGTGGCGATTCTCGCAGTGCTGAAGATCATCGTGACGCCGCTCTGCTATTCGTCCGGAAACGCCGGCGGCATCTTCGGTCCAAGTCTCTTTATCGGGGCGATGATCGGGAGCGCAACCGGCGGAGTCGCGCATTTGCTGCTGCCCGGTCTGACCGCCAGCCCGGGGGCCTATGCACTGGTCGGGATGGGGACCGCCTTCGCGGGCATTGTGCGGACGCCGTTGACTTCCGTCATCATGATCTTCGAAATGACGCGCGACTACGCGATCATCGTGCCGCTGATGATTTCCAATCTGATCAGCTTCATGATCTCGCGGCAGTTGCAATGTGAGCCGATCTATGAGGCGCTGGCGCTGCAGGAGGGCGTGTATCTCCCGACCGGAGAATCGCGGGAAGAGCTTTACGGAGCGCGCGTCGGTGAATTCATGAAGGCGCTCGACGAACAGACGCTGCTGCTTTCCCCGGATGCCGATCTCAAGACAGCGAAGCAGACTCTCGACAGCAGAAACTCCAACAGCTGGCCGGTGGGTGTGTGGTCCGCGGGAGGAAGCGCCCAGGTGGCCGGGCTGATCAGCCGGCGAGAGATTGAAATGGCTCCGGACGGCGTGAAGACAGCCGGCGATCTTATCGGTCGCGCCGCTGCATTCCCGCACGTCTATCTCGATCATCCGGTGAGCTACGCGCTGGAGCAGATGAGGAAGGGAGGCGTGGATATGCTTCCCGTGGTGAGCCGCGCCA
This sequence comes from uncultured Solibacteraceae bacterium, assembly GCA_964639095.1. Taxonomy (GTDB): domain Bacteria; phylum Acidobacteriota; class Terriglobia; order Bryobacterales; family Bryobacteraceae; genus BOG-234. The sequence goes on along the minus strand of CAZXCO010000845.1, from coordinate 6,155 downwards.
GTATTCACGAAATGATCGGCGTGATCGGTTTCCGGGAAATTCTGGAGGCATATGGAGTCCCCGACTCCGCATTCGTCGCGAGGAGCATGCCGGAATGAAGCGCGGGACGACGATCGCGGTGCTTGTCATCGTCGTGATCTGTCTCGCGGCAATGGACCAGTTTCTGGCCAGAATCGAATCGTCGGAAATGCGGAAGACCGCACAGCAATCCTACGCGGCCGGCGTGCGGCTGATGCAAACGGGCAAAGTTGCCGAGGCCGTCGATTCTCTCCGGAACGCGCACACGCTGGAGCGCGAGAACACCGCCTATGAACTGGAACTGATCGCGGCGCTCACGGCCGCCGGCAAGGCGGACGACGCGGAGCCGCTTCTGACGGAAGTCCTCCAGCGGGAGCCGAACGATGGCCGCGCCAATCTCATCGCCGCGCGTCTGATGGTCCGCAGGGGAAACATAACGGAAGCCGAATCGTACTATCATCGGGCGATCTACGGAACGTGGCCCGGAGATTCCGCCGAAAGCCGGGAATCGGTTCGCATGGAACTGGTCAATCTGCTGGCGGAGAAGAACCAGAAGCAGGAACTGCTGGCGGAACTGATTTCGCTCGACGCGCAGTCTCCGCCGCCGGAGATCCGCAAGCGCCTGGCCGAGCTGTATCTGGTGGCGGGCTCTCCGGGGCGCGCCGTGAACATCTATCAGAGTTTTGTGGCGCAAAACCCAAACGATATCGCCGCGTATGAGGGTCTGGGCGATGCGGAGATCGAGCAGGGGCAGTACGGGGCGGCGCACGACGCCTTTCGCCGGGCGGCGCTTCGGGATCCGGAGAACGCATCGGTCCGGGCGCGACTGGCAATGCTGAATATCGTGACCGGGCTTGATCCCACGCGGCGGCAGTTGACCTCGGCCGAGAAATACCGGCGGAGCCTTCGAATTCTGAAGATGGCCCGCGACGAGGCCGGGCGGTGCGCCGCGACGAGCCCTTCAGCGAGCGCGGTGCTGACCTCCGGCGCCAACCGGGGGTTCGCGGCGGCCGGGGATGCGATTATCGCCAGCCGCGCGCCCGCGCACGCCACGAACGAGGCTGCTGAGGCCGTGCTCTCTCTGGCGGAAAAGCTGTGGCAGGCCAGCACAGCGGCGTGCGGGAACGGGAACCTGCCGGAGGGACGATCGCCCGATCGCGACGCGCTGGTGCTGCTGATGAAGAAGCTTGCCGCCTGAGATCCGCGCGACTGTCTGGCCGCGACCCGGAGCCGTTATCCTGTAGGTTTATGTCGACATTGGCCCCGGAACTCGCCCCGCCAGAGCTCATCGAGAAGTACGAACCGGTGATCGGTCTGGAAGTTCACGTTCAGCTCGGGACGCGCACAAAGATCTTCTGCGGATGCCCCACCGGCTTTGGCGCGCCCCCGAATACGAATGTGTGCCCCGTGTGCCTCGGCCTGCCCGGCGCACTGCCGGTTTTGAGCCGGGAAGCCGTGGAACTGGCGATCAAGGCGGGGCTGGCGCTCAACTGCACGATCCGGAGTCTTTCGCGCTTCGCCCGCAAGAACTACTTCTATCCCGACCTCCCCAAGGGCTACCAGATCTCGATGTACGACGAACCGCTCGCCGAGCATGGCTATGTCGATATCCAGATCGAGGGCGCGTCCAAAAGGATCGGGGTGACGCGCGTCCACATGGAGGATGATGCGGGAAAGAGCCAGCACGAGGGTTTCGCCGACTCCGCGCGCTTCACCTATGTTGATCTCAACCGCTGCGGCGCGCCGCTGATCGAGATCGTGAGCGAGCCGGACATGCGGTCCTCCGACGAGGCATTCGCTTATCTGAGCGAACTCAAGCAGACACTGCAGTTCGTCGGTGTTTCGACATGCGATATGGAGAAGGGGCACCTGCGCTGCGACGCCAATGTCTCGGTCCGGCTGAAGGGCGCTGAGAAGTTCGGCACCCGCGCGGAAGTCAAAAATCTCAATTCGTTCCGGTTTCTCAAACAGGCGATCGAATACGAGATCGCCCGCCAGGTGGCGATTCTGGAAAGCGGCGGGACCATCCAGCAGGAAACGCGCCTCTTCGACGCCGATACCGGCGAAACGCACGGCATGCGAAGCAAGGAAGACGCGCACGATTACCGCTACTTTCCGGAGCCCGACCTGGTTCCCCTGCGGGTCAGCGATAAATGGCTGGAGGAAATCCGCGGCACGATGCCGGAACTGCCCGCGGCGAAACGCGCGCGCTTCGCCGGAGCTTATGGCCTGCGGGAATACGACGCACAGGTGCTGACGGCGACGCGCGCCATGGCCGAGTATTACGAGGTCGTGGCCGAGGTTTCGACTGATCCGAAACTGGCCGCCAACTGGGTGATGGGCGATCTCGCCGGGCTTCTCAAAGCTGCGGACAAGGACATCACGGACTCCCCGGTGCCGGCGCGGTATCTGGGGGAACTCGTCCGGATGATCGTGAAGGGCGAGTTGACGGGCAAGATGGCGAAGGACGTCCTGCCGAAGATCGCCGAAACCGGCGATGCTCCCGCGGTCATCGTGGAGCGCGAAGGGCTGAAGCAGATCAGCGATACCGGGGCTCTCGAAAAGATCGTCGATGACGTGATCGCCGCCAATCCGAAACAGGTGGAACAGTTCAGGATGGGGAAGGCAACGGTGATCGGGTTTCTTGTGGGCCAGGTCATGAAGGCTTCCCGGGGCCAGGCGAATCCGGCGACTGTCAACCAGATTTTGAAATCCAGACTGGAGTAAAGCGATGCTCAAAGAAGGCGATTCGGCGCCCGAGTTCAAGGTTCTGACCGATTCCGGCGAGGAGTTCGACCTCGCTCAGCACAAGAACGAAAAGATCGTGCTGTACTTTTATCCAAGGGCCGACACGCCGGGATGCACGATCGAGTCCTGTGAATTCCGCGACTCGGTGAAGAAGTTCCAGAAGAAGGGTGTCACGGTGATCGGGATCTCGCCCGACACCACCAAAGCGCAGGCGAAGTTCAAGGAGAAATTCGATCTCAATTTCACGCTGCTGGCTGACGCCGACAAAGCGATCGCGAACAAATACGGCGTGATGAAAGAGAAGAACATGTACGGGAAGAAAGTGATGGGGGTCGCCCGTACGACGTTCGTCATCGAAAACGGAAAGATCGAGAAGATCTTTCAGAACGTGAAGCCCGAAGGCCACGCGGAAGAAGTGCTGGCAGGGCTGTAAAGCAAAGGCGCTGTAAAGCAAGGAGAGTCTTCGACCGATTCGTTGTGATCGATGACGTATAACCGCCGGCGGCGAACTCAAGGAGGCGCCGTCCGGTGATTCTCAACAAAATGGAATCAGCGAGAGGAGCCGAAAGGCAGCGAGCGCGGCGAATATGATCAGCACACGCTTGCGCACGTCGGGAATGCGCGGGATTTTTCCCATGGTTTCGAACCGTTTCATTTTAGCCGATTTTCAGTGTCTCACATTGCATCGAGACCGGCGCGCTGATGCGCCCCGCTTGTCCGCGGCTGCTACGGTGAGACCATGCTTCGCCCGCCCTGCGGTACGGCTCCCATTCTCTGCGCTCATCTGATTCGCAAGGTGGATGAGGCGTTGATTGATTTGCTGCGGTCCCTCTCAATGGCTGATTGGGACCTCGACACCGTCGCCCCTGCATGGAGGGTCCGCGATGTTGCTGCGCACCTGCTCGATACGCCGCTTCGGAAGCTCTCTCTCGTTCGGGACTCGTATCAGGTGGAATCCGGCAGCATCCATTCGCACCAGGAGCTGATTGCGCTGGTGAATCGCCTGAACGAGGAAGGTGTCACCGTTTACCGCCGCCTGAGCCCGCGTGTTCTGATCGAGCTGATGCAGTCAGCCTGTGACTGGAATGCGAGCTTCCACGAATCTCTCGATCCGTTCGCCCCCGCCGCCTTCGCGGTCAGCTGGGCGGGTGAAGAGAAATCGCTGAACTGGTTTGACACCGCGCGAGAGTTGACCGAGCGATGGCACCATCAAGAGCAGATTCGACTCGCTGTGAATCGGCCGGGCATCATGTCGCCGGAACTGTATCACCCGGTTCTCGATTGTTTCATTCGCGCGCTGCCATATCTTTATCGGGACGTCGACGCAACCGTCGGGACGACACTTCTTCTGGAAATTCCCGGAGATTGTGGCGGGAGATGGTTTCTTTCCCGCACGCCGCTCCGATGGGAGTTTTCAGGCAGGAATGTCGCAGAAGCTGCGTCCCGGGTGATCATACCCGCGGCAGTGGCGTGGCGCATTTTTACAAAGGGCATCGACCGCAAGTCGGCGCAGGCGCAGGTCGAAATCGAGGGGGATGCCGCTCTCGGCGAGCGGGTCCTGAATCTGACGGCCATCGTGGGATAGTTCTTATCCAGAAAATAAAAAATCATTTCTTTTTCTGGTAAATGGTAGAATTTTTCTTCTTTCCCAGGAGGAATTTTTGAATGCCCGCTTACCAGAAGCTCCACGGCATGAACGTGATGCTGTTTCTCACCGATCAACAACGCGCTATCCAGCACTTTCCGCCCGGCTGGGAGAAACAGAACCTGAAAGGCATGGAGCGTCTGAAGCGCCACGGCCTGACCTTCGATCGGGCTTTCTGCAACGCCTGCATGTGCTCGCCCAGCCGTGCGACGATGATGACCGGCTACTTCCCGGCCCAGCATGGCGTGAAGTGGACGCTCGAGACCGACATGCCGGACAACCAGTATCCGCAGCAGGAATTGCCGCTCTGGCTGCCCAACCTGGCTGCAGCCATGTCGACGGCTGGTTACGCGACTCCGTACAAGGGCAAATTTCATCTGACGAAGCCGGCTTCGAGCAGCGGATCTTTCACCCAGGAAGATATCGCAAAATATGGTTTCGAGCGCTGGAATCCGCCCGACGGCGGCGCCAATCAGGACCCTTCCGAATTCGGCGGCGGTTATGTGGATATGGATAAGCGGTACGTCGACGACGACGGCCCGGTGGAGTGGGGACAGGAAGGAATCATCGCCTATTTGAAGTCCGCCGAAGCGCGCCGCAAGCCGTTCTTTCTGGTGGCCTCGCTCATCAATCCGCATGACGTGCTCGCGTATCCGAATACGGCCTTCTGGAACGGCTATACGCCGGAATGGCTGAAGGGCGACATCGAACTGCCCGCGACCGTCAACGAGGATCTTACGACCAAGCCCGACGTGCAGGAGCAGTTTCTGAAGCTGATGAATGCCGGCATGGGCAAACTGACGCCCGTGGAGCAGCGCAATTATCTGAATTTCTACGGCAACCTGATGATTTCATCGGACCAGCATCTGTGCCGGATCCTCGACGCACTCGAGGAGCAGGGCCTGCTGGAGAATACGCTGATCATTCAGACCTCGGACCACGGCGAGATGGGAATGACGCACGGAGGGCAGCGGCAGAAGAACTTCAACTTCTACGAAGAAACGCTCCGTATACCGCTCATCTATTCCAACCCGCGCCTGTACAGGGAACCCGCCGTCTCCAGCGCGATGGTTTCTCACGTTGACCTGCTGCCGACGCTGTCGAGCCTGTTCCAGGTTCCGGTGAGCGCGCGGGAGAACTGGCAGGGCGTGGATTATTCGAGCGTGGTGCTCGATCCGAAGGCGCCCGCGATGCAGGACTACATCGTATTCACCTATGACGATTACCAGTCGGGCCAGCCCAATGGACCATACCCGCTGCCGCCGAACCATATCGTCTCGATTCGCGAGGAGCGCTATAAGCTGGCGAGGTATTACGACGTGAATCATCCCGCCGGCCCGGTGCAATGGGAGATGTACGACCTTCTGCTCGATCCGCTGGAGGTGAGGAATATCGCCTGGCAGACGACCCGGCGCACACCCGAGGAAGAGAAGGAATTCCTCCGGCTGCAGGCGAAACTGGCGATGGTGGAGAAAGAGCGATTACAACCCAAAGTACGCACCGATGCCGGCGTTGCAGGTCAATGAGCGGCGTGGGGTAACGGGCGGGTCGATAGCCGGAAAAGGCCCGCCGGAATCGTACAGACTGACCGATTGAATGGACCGTCCGAGTGATCAGTCGCGGTTCACGGCCTGGATGACGAGGCGCGAGCCAGCCTGCTGACTGCTTGTTGCGTCAGTCCGGAGCGTGGTGGAACGGAGGTTGCGCCGTTGACGCGAACGCCGTTTCGGGTCAACTTCCGGTT
>CAZXCO010000844.1:0-2055 GCA_964639095.1 uncultured Solibacteraceae bacterium | reverse complement strand
GATTGAAGCACTCGGGCGCGCCTGGGGCCAGTCCGGTTCCGCACTGCGACTGCAGGAGATGTTTTTCGGAGAAGAAGGGCTCTGGCTGCGTGACCGGCAGGGCCGCAAATATATGGCGGAGATCGCGCTGGCGTGGGCCGGCGAGGAGGACTTCTGGAGGGCCTGTGCGCGCCGCGGCGCTCGAAATTCGTAATCTCCGCAAGACGTACCGCCAGACCGTGGCGGTTGCGAACATCGACCTGACCGTCTGGCAGGGAGAATGTTTTGGCCTGCTGGGCCCGAACGGCGCCGGAAAAACCACGACGATTGAAATCTGCGAGGGGCTTACTGCGCCGGATTCGGGCATCGTCGAAGTCCTGGGCATGAGCTGGGACCGGCAGCGCCGCCAGCTTCGTCAGCGCCTCGGCATCCAGCTTCAGGAAACGCTCCTTTCGGAAAAGCTCACCGTGCTCGAGACCTTGCGGCTGTTCCGCAGTTTTTATGATCGCGGTCCGCGGGCGGAAGACGTCATCGGATGTGTGCAACTGGACGAGAAGCGAAATGCCCGCGTCGGCGGACTTTCGGGAGGACAAAAGCAGCGTCTTGCGCTCGGCTGTGCCCTCGTTGGCGATCCGGATCTTCTTTTTCTGGACGAGCCCACGACGGGTCTCGATCCGCAGGCCCGGCGGCAGCTTTGGGAACTGATCGAGCGCTTCAAACGTGAAGGCCGCACGATCCTGTTAACAACCCACTACATGGAAGAAGCGGAAAGACTCTGTGACCGCGTTGCCATCGTGGATCACGGCAGAGTCATGGCGTCGGGATCGCCACGGGAACTGATCGATTCGATCGGCCCGCGGCACGTGCTCGAGTATTCCCTGAGCGGATCGGCGATGAATGTATGCCGGCAGGTGCGCGAACTCCACGTCGCCCTGCCGCAGATTTTCGGGGAAATCGATCGGGAGGGGCGTCGCCTGACGGAGCTTCGCACGCGCTCCGCATCTCTCGAGGATGTCTTCCTGACGCTGACAGGCCGGAGCCTGCGCGATGAGTAACGCCGCGCGCTCATTCGCCGGTTATCCGCTGGCGCAGCTCACGCTGGTCCGCTTTCTCGAATTTGTGCGCGAGCCGGAAGTGCTCTTCTGGGCGCTGGCGTTTCCGGTCCTTCTGGCGGCCGGCCTGGGGGCGGCCTTTCAGGATCATGGCCCGGAAGTTGTCAAAGTAGCCGCGCTGAGAGCCAGTCTCGCGCAGCGGCTGCAGCAGGAAAAATCTCTGGATGTTGTTCGGTTGCCTCGCGCACAGGCGGAAGCCGCGCTGCGCGCCGGGGAAGTTGCATTGGTGGCGGATCTCGACACCAGCGGCGGCGTCGTGTATCGCTATGACGACACAAATCCCGAGGGAAGAATGGCCCGCCTGCTCGCAGGCAATGCCGTGGAGAAGGGCAGGGAACGAGTGGACGTGGCGACCTCCAGAGATCGGCTCATGCACGAACCGGGCTCACGGTATATCGATTTCCTGCTTCCCGGCCTGCTCGGAATGAGCCTGATGGGCACTTCCGTCTGGGGAACAGGATTCGCGATTGTGGACGCGCGACGCCGGAAACTTCTCAAGCGGCTGATGGCGACGCCGATGCCCCGAGCCTCTTACCTGCTTTCATTCGTCATATCCCAGTTCCTGATACTGGCGGCGGGAATTGCTGTACTGGCCGGCTTCGGCGCCCTGGCTTTCCATGTTCCGATGCGTGGATCCGTGCCCGGGCTGATTTTGCTCTGTGTGCTGGGCAGTCTGTGCTTCAGCGCCATCGGTCTGCTGATCGCCGCTCGTACGGAGACGATCGAGGGAGCGTCGGGAATGATGAACATGGTGATGCTGCCCATGTGGGTCTGCTCCGGTGTCTTCTTTTCGACGCAGCGGTTTCCGAATATCCTGCAGCCGTTCCTCCGCGCCTTGCCGCTGACAGCGCTGATCGATGCCCTGCGACTGAACATGCTGCGGGGCGCGGGACTGACGGAAATGATGCCGGAAGTGCTCTGGCTGACGGCGTTCTTTGCAGCCTGCTTCTGTCTCGCCCTGATG
>CAZXCO010000843.1:0-10175 GCA_964639095.1 uncultured Solibacteraceae bacterium | reverse complement strand
CCGGTCGTTTACGAACGTTCTCTTCGGCGGATTCGGGCAACTGCAGGCGAGCGCGGGTGGCAAGGAAGCGCGTCCCGTGCGCTCCGCCAGTCCGGAAGAAGCGGCGGGGATTCTCACCGATGCGCGCACAGTCGTTATTATTCCGGGGTACGGGATGGCGGTGGCGCAGGCGCAGCACAAGATCCGGGAACTGCACGACGTTCTGACCAAACGCGGGGTGGACGTGCGTTTCGCCATTCATCCTGTGGCCGGGCGCATGCCCGGACATATGAATGTTCTGCTGGCGGAAGCGGATGTCCCCTACGACAAGCTGATCGAGATGGAGGATATCAACGGCGACATGGGAATGACGGACGTCGCGCTGATTGTGGGCGCGAACGACATCGTCAACCCGGCGGCCGAGAACGATCCGACCAGCCCCATCGCCGGCATGCCGATTCTGGACGCCTACAAGTCGCGGACGATCATGATCATCAAGCGCGGCATGAGCGCCGGGTTTGCGGGCATTGACAACGAACTGTATTACATGGACAAGACGCTGATGCTTTTCGGCGATGCAAAGTCGTTCGTGGCGAGCCTGGTGAAGGAAATCGGCGCGAACCACGACTGACGCGGTCCCGCGAAGCAGCCCGACATCCCGTCGTAGCATGAAAGCGTCGTGATCGAACTCGAGCTGCCCGAAAATCCGCTGGAATTCGATCGGACGCTGGAGGCTCTGCCGAACCGGCCCGCGGTGTTTCTGCTCTGGCCGCGCGCGGGAAGGCCGCATCTGGCGCGCACCAATGTCCTGCGCAAGCGGCTGAAGCGGCTCTTTGCCGACCTGCGCGGCACGGTGACCCGGGTCGAGTACGAGTTCACCGGCTCACGGCTGGCGGCGCAATTCCTTCTGCTCGAGTTGGCGAAAACGTATCTCGGACCGGGTTATCGGGACGAAATCCGTCTGCGGCTGCCGCCGTATGTGAAGCTGGTCCTTTCGAATCCGTTCCCCCGGACACAGGTGACGGCGCGCATCGGGCGCGCGCCGGCCGTCTATTTCGGTCCGTTCCGCAGCCGCGCGACCGCGGCGCGATTCGAGTCGGAGTTTCTGGATCTCTTCCAGCTTCGCCGCTGCCAGGAGGACCTGAACCCGGCGCCGGATCATCCTGGCTGCATTTACGGAGAGATGGGAAAGTGTCTGCGGCCCTGCCAGCAGGCCGTCGGTCCGGAGGAGTATCGCGCCGAGGCCGCGCGTGTGGCGGAGTTTCTGCAGACGAACGGGAAATCGCTGGCATCGGCGGCCGAAAGCGCACGCGAGCGACTGAGCGCTGAGATGGATTTCGAAGGCGCCGCCCTGATGCACCAGAGGTACCAGCGCATCCAGGATGTCCTCGGGTTCCGCGACGAGTTGGCGCGCGATGTCGACCGGCTCAACGCCATCTCCGTCACGCGCGCAGCGGCCGCGGATGCGGTCGAACTGGGCTGGCTGCGCGAGGGGTCATGGCAGGGTTTCTCGCAGATCGAATTTCAGCCGGCGGACGGCGCGGCGATATCCCTGGACAGCCGCCTGCGTGAGCTGGCGCTGGCGGTTCCTGCCGCACCCGCCAGCCGCGCCGGCAGGATGGAACAGCTCGCGGTCATCGCGCGCTGGTTCTATTCGGGCTGGTGCGACGGGGAACTGCTGCTGGTCGATGACTGGGGCAGAATTCCCTACCGGAAGCTGGTCAATGCGGTCTCAAGAATCGCACACGGGCAACCGCCGCATCGTCCGAGCATTCATTCTTAGCCACGGTGTTGGCGGGAAGCGAAACGCCGGGGGCCACTCCGATGCAGTGCCGCGACATGCCGTAGCCGCTGATTTCATTGTTCTCGATGGTATTGCCCCGGGCGGCGTCGGGACGTTCGGCGCCGGCGCCAAGATAAATTCCGCTGCGCAGCAGGTCGGGCTGCCCCTTTGCCGCTCCCGCACAATTCACCGGACCGGGATCGTTGCAGTGCGCCATGTTCAGGTGCAGAAGATGGTTCCCGCTCACTGTGTGACCCGAGCCGATGACAAAGATGCCGCCGAAAAGCTCGCCGTCGATGGTGTTGCCAGTGATCCGGATGTTGCGCGACTGCATATCCGGATTGCTGTTGTTCATGATGATGCCGAAGTTGCCGAACGGGTAACTGCGGGCCTGCTCGGCGTTGATGCAGGTGTTGCCGCTGACTTCGCCGTCGTGAAAGCCGTCGAGATCGAAACACTTGCCGTCAATCTCTTCGAACTGATTGTTGCGATAGATGGAGCGATCCACGTTGCCCGCGGTGTCCACCGCGACCGGAAAGGCCTGCCCTTCCAGATCCACTTCTTCGGGCGGATAGCCGATCATGCGGCCACGATTATTCTCGACGCGGATGTCCGTCGCATGGCCGACCTGAATGGCGTCGCGCGCAAGCGTGGCGAACTCATTGCCTGCGATACGGCCGCGGGCGTTGCGCGCCGAAGTATAGAGGGAGTGCGTCCAGATTCCGTTCCCGCGCACATTGACGATCCGGCAGTCGAGAACTTCGAAATCGGTCGTGCCCTCTTCGAGCAGAATGCCGCCCGTGGTGTTGTTGCGCTTGCGGGCGTTCAGACTGCCGCTGTCGCTGATCTGGATCTGGTGCAGCCGGACAGTGTGTCCCGTGTTGACCAGAATCGCGAATCCGGCGATGCGCGTAGCCTTGATGCGCGAGATTTCGAGATCGCTGATGGTTTCCGCCAGAATTCCATTGTTGGGAACGAAGCGCGAAAACATCGTCTCCGAGGGAGGAAGGCCAAGAGGCCGCGCAACGGCGTCGCGATTGCCGTCGAGCGAAAAATCGTGCAGCTTGATGTTGCGGCCGGACGGGATGACCATGAGTGCGCGCCCGCGAAATGTAGCCGCGGCTTTGATGGTGGTCGAGCCGTTCTTGCCGCCGCTGATGTCGAGATCGTGGGCATCGGGCGGCAGAACGATTTCGCGCGAGATTTCAATCGTTCCCGCCGGCAGAGTGACGGCGCCGGTCTTTTGGGCGAGCGCAGTGCGGAGCTGCGCCTCCGGCGTCGCGGGGAAGAGCCCGCCGGAGGTCAGGCACAGGGCGGCAGCGGCGGAGCAGATGCCGGACAACTTTCTCATGCGACCTCGATTCCCATCTGCGCCAGGCGCCTCGCGCCAAGGCGGATTTCCAGCACGTGCCCTCCGGGCGTGGTCCCTGCCGGCAGATGAAAATTCACTTCGTAGCGGGAAGCAAGCGGATCGGTGCGAAAGGCTTCCGGTTCGCGGACAGGGATACCGTCCACAGTCGCGGCAAAATCCTCGATGTGCGTCACCTCCTCGATAATCGCCTTCAAAGTTCCGCTTTCGATGCGTTGGGCCGAGAGCAGATTCACGCCGTCTGAAACCGCGACGAGGCGGGGCACGGCGGGTCCTGCGGGAATGACCCGTATGATCGCTTCCGAACACAACGGCCTGCCGCGCCAGAAGACACGCACCGGCACGAGCCCTGTCCGCACGTCTTCGGGAAGAAACACGTTGAACTGGGAAAGCCCGTTCACCGGCGGCCCGACATAGCATCCCGTCCCCGGCCTTCCATCGATGAAGGCTTCGAGAGAATTCAGATCGCAGGCGGCGGGCAGGGCTTCCATCTGCAGAGTGGCGCAGGCGAGGCGTCCGGTGGAAGGTACAGGCTGCTCTCTGCTGAATGCGTTCACGACATGACGAATGCGGCAGGCGGCCGGGTTTGCCGGCGGCTCCGCCGCGGGCGGTTTTTGCCAGGAAGTCCACATGTATTGCGTTTCCACGCCGGTGAGCGAAAGAAGCCGCACGCCGTGTTCCTCGGTGAAGCGGCGCACTTCGTCCGCCGGGATGCGAACGCCCTCCCAGGTGGTGTAAGCGCGCGCCGTCTTCGGCAACCCATTGATCTGAAGACGCGCGAATCCGCCCGGTTTCAGGACGCGCACGGTCTCGCGCAGATAAGAAAAAACCACGGCCGCGCTCGGGATGTGCTGGAACACCGCGTAGGAATAGACGAGATCGAAGTGGTCCGAAGGGAATTGCGCAAGGTCGCTGCCGCTTGCGTGGTGGGAGTGCGCCCACGGGATATCGCGCAGCTTCTCCGCCGCCTGAGCGACCATTTCGTCCGAGACGTCGATCCCGTGGATCTCGCCGAAATGGCGGCTCATGGGGCGCATGAGCCGGCCCGGTCCGCAGCCGATTTCGAGGGCGCGGCGCGCCGAAGAAGGATTGCTCGCGGGGAACCGCTTCAACTCGCCTTCCAGATCGCGGACGACATCGGCGGCCGTTGCGAGAAATTCCGTGTCGTCCTGATCGCGGCGGCCGAACGCGACGTAGTAGTAGGGGTCTTCGCGGGCGCGTTCGTTCCAGTCCGCGCGCATGCGGTCGTGAACGGACTGGAGGGCGTTGTCCAAAGGGCTATTTTACTTTCGGGGCGAACACGCCGCGCTATCGGGGAGTGTCCGGCGAGCGGTAGACGCGCATGTAGTCGATATCGAATGAAGCGGGAAACGGGGTGGAGGCGTCGGGCGTGCGGGCGAGACGTCCTCCCATGGCGAGATCCAGCAGCAGGTACATCGGCTGGTGCGGCACGCCGTCCGTTGAGCGGAATGTCTCTTTTCCGTCGATGAACCAGGCGATGCGGTCGCGATCCCATTCGAGGGCGATGGTATGGAAGTCCGCCGAAAGGTCGGGTGCGGTGAAAGAGTCACCCCAGGAGCGCTCGGTCTGTTCGGTGCCCCAGTGGTTTGCCAAAAAGACTCTGGAAGGCGCATCCCCGGTGGTTTCGAACACGTCGATTGCGGGGAGTTCTCCTTTGGGGATGGGCCGGAGCAGGAAGCCGGGCCGAAGGCCGCGTCCTGCCGGAACCCGGCAGCGGATTTCGAAACGGCCATATGTCTGTGCGAACAAACCGAAGGTCGTGATGATGCCGGAGAGGAATTCGCGCTCTTTGCCGTCGTAGACCTGGGCGGGATGGGCGGCATCGGCCCGGCGGGCCACAATGTGCAATTGTCCGCCGCTCACCGTGACTGCATCGGGCGAATAAGCCTGCAACTGGAAGTCGCGCACACGGCCCCATGGATCGTGCGGCGCCCAGCGGCGGAGGTCGAGAGCGGCGCCATTGAACTCGTCGGCAAAGGTCAGAACGCGGCCCGGCGGCTCTTCGGGACGCAGAAAAGGTGAAGACAGCAGAAGCGGAATCGCGGAGAGCGCGAGCAGGCCAAACTTCATTGGATGCAGCTCAAGTGACAAAGGTAGCAGAATCCGCTCCTGAGGTAAGCTGGGAACACAATGCGAATCCTCGTTGTAGAAGACGAGAAGAGAATTGCGGACTTTCTTGGCCGGGGCTTGCAGGGTGCCGGATACGCAGTCGATGTGGCGCCGGACGGGGCAACCGCGCTGCAGTTTACTCACGATACGGATTACGATCTGATCATTCTGGATCTGATGCTGCCGGATATGGACGGCCTGCAGGTTCTGGAGCGTATCCGGAGCCGCCGGGCGGGTCCGCCGGTCCTGATTTTGAGCGCGCGCGGTCAGGTGGATGACAGGGTGAAGGGCCTCGAAACGGGGGCCGACGACTATCTGACCAAGCCGTTTGCGTTCGTCGAATTGCTGGCGCGTGTGCGGGCGCTTTTGCGCCGCGGCCAGCCCTCGCCGGAGAAGTTGCAGGTGGCCGATCTGGCTCTCGATTGCGCACGCCGCAAGGTCGTGCGGGGCACGGAAACCATCGAGCTGGCGCCGAAGGAGTTCGGCATTCTCGAATACATGATGCGGAACAAGGGACGGCCGCTCAGCCGCACCATGATCGTGGAACACGTCTGGGATATGGACTATGACGGCCTCACGAACATCGTGGACGTCTACATCCGCCACCTGCGAAGCAAGATCGACGACCGGTTCCCGCAGAAGCTCATCCATACGGTGCGCGGCATCGGATACATGATCGAGGCTCCCGAAAAAAACGCGGCGCAGAAGAGCGGGGCGGAAAGCCAGCTTGAGTCGCAGGTCTAAGCCCGGCGCTCCATCGGCATTGTAAAGTAGTCTCCGGAGGGCCTGTTGCTGGAACGCTTGCACATCACGCGTGGCCTTCGCTTTACTCTCACGGCTGTTTATACACTCGTTTTCACGCTGTTGCTGGTCTGCGTCATTCTTTATTTCCGCCAGACCCTCAAGACGAGCCTCGAGCGCCAGGCGCACGACGATCTCGAACAGAACTGGGCCGTCGTCAAAGCCTATCTGCGGGTCGTGAGCGATAACGGCCAGAACAATTACCATTCCGTCTGGCAGGTCGACAACGACGATCCGGATGAGAGCAGCGCCGTTGCCGGCGTGAAGAAGGTCTACTTCATCTGCTGCAAGGCCAACGGCCAGGTGATCGAGGCGTCTTCCAATTACGAGGCGCTGGGACTCGACAAGCCCGATGAAATCCGCAAGGTCCTGCAGTCGACGGCGGCATCCTGGAGCAACAAACGGGATGAGGATGGCGTACCTTATCTGATCCGCGCCAGCTATGTGAACGGCGAAGAGGATACCCGCAGAAAATTCTATGTCGCGATCGGCACCTCCCTGGCCGACAACCGCAAGGTTCTGGACCGCTTCACTCTCGGGGGCATCGCCCTCGTGCCTCTGGTGATTCTCACCGGGTGCATCATGGGATGGATCTTCGCGGGCCGGGCTCTCACGCCCGTTCTCGAGGTCGCGAGGACGGCCGAGCGGATCAGCGGCTCAAACCTGAGTCTGCGAATTCCGGTGCGCGGGACCGGAGACGAAATCGACCGTCTGATCGAGACTTTCAATCAGATGATCGAGCGCGTCGAGATCAACTTCAATCAGGTGCGGCAGTTCTCGACGGACGTTTCCCACGAACTGCGCACGCCAATCACGGTGATTCGCGGCCAACTGGAAGTGGCGCTGTTTACGGCGGAGACGGTCGAGCAGTATCGCGACGCGATCGTCGATTCCCTTTCCGATATCGAGCGCCTTTCGCAGATCGTGCGCGCGCTGCTGCTGCTCTCGCAGGCCGAAACCGGGCAGGTCATCCTGCAACGGCAGCATCTCGACCTGGTGGAAGTAGTCGAGAACGTTGTGGACCAGTTCCAGATCCCGGCCGAGGGTGCGGATGTCACGCTCCGGTTCCTGAGGAAAGTCGCACACTGCGCCGGCGAGTTCGATCGCGTGCAGGTGGACCGGATGCTTTCGAACCTGCTTTCGAACGCGGTCAAATTCACGCCGGCGGGCGGCCAGGTGAGCGTCTCAATCGATCGTAAAGACAACCTGGCGGAGATCCGGGTGGAAGACACAGGGCCGGGAATTCCCGCCGAGCACCTTCCGCATATTTTCGACCGCTTCTACCGGGTCCGCGGTCCGGGCGACCAGGCGTCACCGGAAAAGGGGCTGGGGCTCGGACTGAGTTTCGTGGCGTGGATCGTGCGGGCGCACGGAGGAACGGTGGATGTTCAGAGCGAACCAGGGAAGGGCACGAAGTTCATCGTGAGGCTTCCGCTCAGTGCGCCGGCCCCGGTTCCGCAGATCGAAAATACGGCCGCGCCGGGCGAAATGATGAAGCCGGTTTAATTGCCGCGGGAGCGCAGAATGCGTCCGAGCCGCCGGATTTCCTTTATTCTGGAGAGGGGTGACGCGAACGCGAAGCTGGCCGGCAATCCTTCTGCTGGCGCTCGGTCTTTTGATTCCCGCCGGAGTTTTCTCTCAGGAATCCGAAACGGCGCCTCCGACGGCGGCCCCCGCCGTGGAAATCTTCTCCGGCACCGTGACCCGGCTGACGGATCAATCGCTGACCGTGGTTCGCAGAATCGCCGGGAAAGCGCCGGTCTCCCGTGATTTCATCCGGAATGCGGCCACAACGGTTGAGGGCAAACTCCGCACCCGAGCCCGCGTTACAGTCCGGTACAGAGCCGGCGAGAGCGGCGAATTCATTGCGATCCATATCATCGTGCGGTAAGCCATAAAGTAATAAAACAGACAGGCGGAACTTCGGCCTTTGTGCTCCACCTGAAGAGATAACCCTGAATACAGCGCCCGGAAATGGCTCGCAGTAACCTGCCAATGCCGCCCCATAGGGCTTCTTGACGCGACAAATCTCAATTGATAGACTGCCCTCACCATCGAACTGCCATTTCAGGACTGATGTCAGGGGGAGAGGATGAAGTTATATCTGAAGGCGGTATTTTGTCTTTCTGCGTGTTGTGCCGCGCTGTTCGGCCAATCCGCCGCCACATCGCAGATCACGGGCACAATTGAGGATTCGACCGGTCTCCCGATTCAGGGAGCGCAGGTTCGCGCCATCCAGACGGATACGGGGATGACCCGGGATACTCAAAGCGGCGCCGACGGTGCCTATATCCTGCCCAGTTTGCCTATCGGGCCTTACCGGCTGGAAGTAACCAGGGATGGGTTCAACAAATATATCCAGAGCGGTATCGTTTTGCAGGTGGCGTCGAATCCTACGATAGACGCCAGGCTTCAGGTCGGCAATGTCACCCAGCAGGTGCAGGTGGAGGCGTCGGCGGCGATGGTGGAGACGCGCAGTTCCGGAGTCGGGCAGGTTGTCGATCAACAGCGCGTGGTGGACCTCCCGCTGAACGGCCGCCAGGCGACCGACCTGATCTATCTTGCGGGCGCGGCCGCCACGGCTCCCAATGCGGATCTCGTCTCGACCAAGAATTACCCGAATGAAGCGGTTCTCTCGATCGGCGGTGGTCTGGCGAACGGCACGACGTATCTGCTCGACGGTGGCACGCATAACGACCCCTTCAACAACCTGAATCTGCCCCTCCCGTTTCCGGATGCGCTGCAGGAATTCAAAGTGGAAACCAGCGCACTCCCCGCGCAATACGGGCAGCATTCGGGAGGCGCGGTCAATGCCGTGACGAAATCCGGCAGCAACAGTGTGCACGGCGACGCCTTCGAATTCGTGCGCAACTACAATTTCAATTCGCGGAATCCCGCGGCTACGGTGCGCGATTCGCTCAAACGCAACCAGTTCGGCGGAACGCTGGGCGGCCCGGTCATCAAGGACAAGTTGTTTTTCTTCCTCGGATATCAGGGCACGATCGTGCGGTCCAATCCGGTCAACACATTCAGTTTCATTCCAACTGCGGACATGCAGCAGGGCGACTTCAGCGTTGTGGATTCTCCCGCGTGCAATAACGGAAAAGCGATTACGCTGAAGGATCCGCGCGACCAGAGCGGGAAGACGATTTTTGCCGATAACCAGATCCCGCGCTCGCTCCTGAGCGCGCCGGCGCTCAAGATGATGACCTTCTATCCGCCCGCGTCGGATGGCTGCGGCAAGTCCTTCTACGGCACGGTGCAGAATAACAACGAACACATGGGTCTGGTGCGCGGCGATTACCAGCTCAATTCCAAACAGACTCTCTTCCTCCGCTATTTCGCGACCCACGCGCTCGTGTCATCGACCTATGACGGCAAAAACCCGCTCTCGATGACTCTTTCGGGCGCCGACGATCTCGTGAATTCCGGCGTTTTCGGGCACACGTGGGTATTCAGCGCCAGCATGGTCAACTCCTTCCGCGCCACCTTTAACCGCTCGGCGATTGCGAAGACACAGACCCCGACCTTCGACGGCCCGACGCTCGGGATCAATATGACGACGCTGGTGCCGGGACATCTGGTTGCGACGGCCAGCGGCGCCATCTACAGCTCTTCCGTGTTCTCCTACGCGGCATTCGACCCCACCACCGACCATCAAGTGGCCGACGATCTGAGTTTCATCCGCGGAGGCCATCAGTTCGGATTCGGCGCCAACTGGATTCACACTGCGCAGAATGTATTTGGACCGCTGAACGGGGACGGGAATTTCACCTTCAATGGACAGTCGACCGGGCTATCGATGGGAGATTTTCTCACCGGCTACGTCTCCTCATTTACGCAGAGCGGCATCCAGTACGACTATGAGCGCTACCAGTATGTCGGTCTGTATGCGCAGGACAACTGGAAGGTGACCCCTCATCTGACGGTCAATTACGGCGTGCGGTGGGAGCCTTATATCGGCGGATCGATGCCCAAACAGTACGTCATGCACTTCGATCGAAGCCTGTTCGACCAGGATGTGCATTCCACCGTGTATCCGAACGCTCCGGCGGGCATCCTGTTTCCGGGCGATGCCGGCTTCGATACCAACAATCGTCCGTCTCACACGAA
>CAZXCO010000842.1:0-7222 GCA_964639095.1 uncultured Solibacteraceae bacterium | reverse complement strand
CGCGGCGCGTGGAACTGGCACGCCGCGGTCTGGTTCAGGCGGCGAAATTTCGCTGGGAAAACGCGGTGAAGCAAACGCTCGCTGTCTATCGCGAACTGGATTCCAAGCTTCCCGCAACTTAGAAGGAACGGCTGCGCTTTTTGAAAAACCGGTTATGCTTCTTCGTCCACGGCGATCCGCAATGCCTTGAGGAATCGCTGATCCTGGGTCGTGAAGCGCACCTTTCCGGTGGCCGTTATTTCCTGTGGCTCGTCGGCCTTCTCCTCCGTGTTGCCCTCGTCGCCGTCCTCACGCTTGTTGAACCCGATTGTCGCCTCGAGGACGAGGAACACGTCGTATCCGGCGCGCTTAATCTCGCCGATCGCCTCTGCAATGCGCTCGGAGTCGGACAGCGATTCGTTGATCGCATTTCCCAGGTCCTGCATCAAGCTTTTGAGACGTTCTTCCACTTTCTGCCCCTTTCATCGGGCGCTGCCCCGTTCGGTCACTTCTCTCTGTGTTGTGATGCAACTGCAGGGCCATCGGTTACCGGCCGATTTGCCAGCCGGAGTACGGTCAAGTCTATGCCTGATTGTACAGGCCCTGCGAGGCCGGAACAAGTTCGACCTCTGATAGGATGAAATCGTGCCCCGAAGGGATTTGGCGCAGCATGCGGGTAAGTTCATGAAGCATGTTGTTCCCGCTGCCGTGAAGCCTGTCCACACACTCTGGCATGAAGTCATCGGCTTTATTTTCCTCGCCTTTGCGGGAATTGCCGCATGGTGGGTGATCCGGCACTCCGGCGTACTGGGGCCCGTGCAGTTTGCCCTTGTCATTCCCCTGATAGTGATCCTGACGGGATATGGCATTTCATCGTTCCGGAAAGCCAGACGAATTTCCCGGTCCTGAAGTAATGAAAACACCAGAAGCGCCGGGCGAGTTCCCGTACACCCGCGGCATTTACCGCGACATGTATCGAAGCCGCCTCTGGACGATGCGGCAGTATGCCGGTTTCGGAACGGCCGAGGAAAGCAATCGCCGCTACCGGTATCTCCTGAGCCAGGGCACGACCGGCCTGTCCGTCGCATTCGACCTCCCCACGCAAATGGGTCTCGACCCGGATCATCCGCTCGCCGCCGGCGAGGTGGGACGAGTTGGCGTTTCCATTGCGTCCGTTTCGGATATGCGCAGGCTTTTTGAAGGCATCCGGCTGGATGAGGTTTCCACCTCGATGACCATCAATTCCACCGCCGCCATCCTGCTGGCGTTCTATGTTGTCGTCGCTCGCGAGCAGGGCGTGGACGCCCGCAAACTTAACGGTACGATCCAGAACGACATTCTGAAGGAGTACATCGCCCGCGGGACTTACATCTATCCTCCCATACAGGCCATGCGGATCATTACGGACCTCTTCGCCTGGGCACAAACCGAGGTTCCCGAGTGGAACACCATTTCCATCTCTGGGTATCACATCCGCGAAGCCGGTTCGACGGCAGTGCAGGAAGTCGCATTCACGTTTGCGAACGCCATCGCTTATATCGAATCCGCGATCGCTGCGGGTCTGGATGTGGATTCTTTCGCGCCGCGTCTTTCGTTCTTCTTCAACTCGCATTCGGATTTTCTGACCGAGATCGCGAAATTTCGCGCGGCGCGCCGGCTTTATGCGCGGCTCATGCGCGACCGCTTTCACGCGAAGAACGATCGCTCCTGCATGCTGCGGTTCCACACACAGACGGCGGGCTCCACCCTGACGGCCCAGCAGCCCGGCGTGAATATCGTCCGCACGGCCCTCGAGGCGTTGTCTGCAGTGCTTGGCGGCACGCAATCCCTGCATACCAATGCGCGCGATGAGGCCCTCGGACTGCCCACCGAAGAATCGGCGCAACTGGCCCTGCGAACCCAGCAGATTATCGCCTTCGAAACCGGCATTCCCGATGTGCCGGACCCCGTGGGCGGCAGCTACCATATCGAAGAACTCACCTGCCGGATTGAAAGCGAAGCGATGGATTATATCCGCCGCATCGACGCGATGGGCGGAACGCTGCGGGCGATCGAAGCCGGATTCATTCAGGGCGAAATCCAGAATTCGGCGTTTGCCTTCCAGAAGGAAATCGAGAGCGGCGAGCGCGTGATCGTCGGTGTCAACCGGTTCCGGATGGAGGAACGGGGAAATGCTTCCGTGTTCCGCGTCGATCCGGCAAATGAGCGGTCGCAGGTGGACGAATTGCAGAGGCTGCGCGCTCGCCGTGACGCCGCAAAATGGCAGAGCAGCCTGATGCGGCTCGAAGCCGCCGCCCGTTCCACCGAAAATCTCATGCCGCGAATTCTGGCGGCGGCGGAGGCTGACGCCACGGTCGGTGAGATCTCCGACACGCTCCGGCGTGTCTTCGGAGAATACCGGGAGTCGCTTTAGACCTCCGCTGGGCCGCGCCAATACCGGAATCGGCCGCGAATTCACCGGCACAAACGCGCTCGTCAGAGGCTCGCGGTCACCGACTGGGCATACGCGGGTGCAGGCGCCGGGGCGTAAACGAATCTTCTCTCACGCAAACCGAATTTATGCATGAGACGCCCGACGTGATCCTGATCGTAGCGGATTCCGAATTCCCGCTCGATTGCGATCGCCAGCCGGCCTGTCGTCCAGCGGTCATTCGAAAAACCGTGGGCGGCGGCGCCGTCGAAATACATCCGGCGAATCGCATCGACCTGATCGGCGGTGAGACGGCTCGGCCGCCCCGTCGCCCGCCGCAGGCGCAGGCCTTCGAAACCTTTATGGACGATTGAGCGGTGCCAGCGTGACGCGGTGGTGCGGCTGACGCCGTACCTGCGAGCCACCTGTGCTTGAGTTGCGCCGTTCAGCAGTTCCTTGGCCGCTGCGAGCCGGCGAGTTTCCATGTCTTCGCGTGTCAGAGAGCTAAGCGGGGCAAGCATCCTCTCGTTAAACGCGCGGATTTTTAAACCAGAGCAAATTCAGAATACACTAACGGCCGAGCGCAAGTAAATGATTTTGAGCGCGAATGTCACGGTCTTCGCTCACGTCGCAGGCGTCATAAATGGAGTGACAATCGGCCGTCTGAACAGACGAACTTTCGACTCGAAATTCATCATGTTTTCCTGAGCAGACGAAATCGAAACGCTCTGCCTCTGGCAGTGGATCTCCGGGACGTGACATGATCGTCGCTGAGGAGAAACTGTCAATGCGACGTTCGGCTTCGCGGGTTGCCGCGATGTTTTTTACCTTGCTTTTGGGCAGCGTCTGTTCGCCGGCTTTGCGGGCGCAGAAAAACACCATCGCGGGGGAATTTCTGACCGAGCCGCCCACCCTGCTCTCGCTCGGCTTCGAATGGAAGATCTCGGGAGACGACAACCGCAACGCGCGCGTGGAAGTGGCGTATCGCAAAACCGGCGAGCAGCGGTGGCGCAACGGCCTGCCCTTCCTTCGCCTGCAGCATGAATACGTGCCCGGAGGAACGCCGCGCAACGGCGGCCGCCATGATTTCAACTACACCGCACCCAACGAGTTCGCGGGCAGCATCCTGAATCTGGAGCCCGGCACGGAATACCAGTGCCGCTTCACGCTTACCGATCCTGATGGAGTCCGTGGCACAGCCCGGAAAACCATCTCCATCCGGACCCGCAAAGAACCGGAACCGGCGCCGGGCGGCCACGTGTATCACGTCTACCCGTTCGACTATAAAGGCCCAAAGCAGCAGCCGGCGTTTACCGGGCTGCTCGCCGCCTACTACATGGGGTCCGACGAGTCCGATCACTCGAACGCCTCGGCGCCGCGGGTTCAGGCGGGCGATACCATCGTCGTGCATGCGGGCGTATACAAGGACAACCGTTTCATCTACGGCGGCTTCGATCCCAAAATCGCCGCTTACGGCACCCCTTTCGACGGTACTTACTACCTGACGCAGAGCGGAACCCCGGACAAACCCATCGTGATCCGGGCCGCCGGCGACGGCGAAGTGATTTTCGACGGCGACGGCAATCAAAACCTCTTCAACCTGATGGGGGCGAACTATAACTACTTCGAGGGCATCACCGTCCGGAATACCAACGTCGCCTTTCTCCTCGGCATGAAAAACATCGCGGGATCGAGCGGCTTCACGCTCAAGCATTGCCGTCTGGAAAATATCGGACGGGGAGTCGACGACCAGTGGTCGGGCTCCAAAAACTTCTACATCGCGGATAACGTGTTCATCGGGCGGCACGATCCTGAGAAACTGCAAAGCTGGTTCACTCCGGAAGTCTGGGCCAAATTCCCGGGCTATCCGGCGCCAATCACCTCCGAATTCGCGGTCAAAGTCTATGGGCAGGGCCACGTCGTGGCCTGGAATCACCTGGCCAACTGGCACGACGGCATCGATATCGCCACTTATGGCAACCCCGACGGCACGCCAAACGAAATCGCGGACCGGCTGCCCGCCTCCATCGATTTCTACAACAATGATTTCTCCAACATGGCGGATAACTGCATCGAAACCGACGGCGGCGCCCGCAACATCAGGGTCTTCGAGAACCGCTGCTTCAATTCGGCCGGCGGGGCCTTCAGCGCGCAGCCGATGTTCGGCGGGCCGGTCTATTTCTACCGCAATATCGCCTATGACACGACCACGGGCGGACCGCTGAAATTCGTCGACACCCCCGCGGGAGTTCTGGTCTACCAGAACACATTTTTCGGTCAGGGACGATTTCTCGGTCCGGTCTCGAATGTCCACTTTCGAAACAATCTGATCCTGGGAGACGGATGGGCCAATCCGATCCTGAATCTCCGGACGTACACAAACTACTCGAGCTCCGATTACAACGGCTTCCGTCCCAACCCCGGGGCCGCGGACGCCTTCGAATGGAATTCGCCGCCGTTCGAAACCCCTGCGGATTACAAAGGCCAGCTCGCGACCCGCCGTTTCCCATCGCTGAAGGAGTACAGCCGGGCCACGAAGCAGGATGCGCACAGCGTGCTGCTGGATTACGATGCGTTCGTCAACGTCCGCATGCCGGACAAGTCCGATCCGCAGCGGCTCTACAAACCGGAAGATTTCGATTTCCGGCTGAAGCCCGGTTCGGCGGCAATCGATGCGGGCGTTGCGCTGCCTTCGATCAACGATGATTTCACCGGCCGCGCGCCGGATCTCGGCGCCTATGAATTCGGGCGGCCAGTGCCGCACTACGGCCCGCGTCCGGTTTCGAAACAGTAGGCGAATTTACGGACAAAGTTTCGGAGTGAGCATCCAGCACAGCGTCCCATGCGGGACCGGACCGGAATTTTCAACGTCGATCCGCACCATCGCCGCCTTTTTCATCTCGACGCGCAGCGCGGGGCTGAAAAGAAGGTGCGCGACGAGGCGGCCGAGCAAAGGCTCGTGGCTCGCGAGGAGCACGGCCGGTTCCTTCCGATAATCGCGAAGCTCAGTCCAGACTTCTTCCGGCGATTTCGCCGGCGTCAGCGCATTGGAGCGGATAATATCGCCTTTCCAGGCGAACTCGTCGGCGGCAATGCGGGCCGTTTCCATGGCGCGCCGGTACGGACTGGAGAGGATCAGGGAGGGTTCCACCCCGGCGCGGCGCGCGGCTCTCACCACATCCGCCACTTTCCTGCGGCCTTCCCCCGTAAGAGCACGCTCGGCGTCGGGAGATCCCGGCTTCGCATCCTCGGCGATACCGTGGCGGAAAAGATACAGCTCCATCAGGCGGAACCCCGGAGTCCCGCCCCCGCGGCGGCTGTATTCACTTTTTTCAACTGAAGCGAGGTGATGCGGCGCTGCAACTCACAGAATATGTCTTCCGGTGTCCTGCCGGCGTCGATTTCAATAAATCCGTACCGCTTCGCCATTCCGTCGAGAGCGCGGATCACCCGCTTCTGATAACTGACGAAGCTCTCGTACATGTCGTGGCCGAAGTGGCAGTCCATCCCGCTCTCCCAATAATCGAACGCGCCGCGGCCCACCACGACGCGCGAGACGAGGTCTTTCACTCCGGCGCGCAGATAGTAAACCGCATGTGGGATCAAACCGAAGCCGCAGACCCGCTCGATCCATTGCGGATTTTCGCCGCGCGCGATGGCCCTGGCCATGATCGAAAAAATATACCGGTCGGTGAGGACGACAAAGCCGGCCCGGAGCGCTGGAACGATTTCGTTTTCGAGCCGGTCAGCGAAGTCGGTCACGTAATAGAGCGTCATTGTGACCGGCCCCAGCGTGTTGCCCTTCTTCGCGCGCGCAATGCCTTTGCCCGCGAGTGCTGACCTGGCCATTCCGGTGTCGAGCACGGCGTGGCCCTCCTGCTCCAGCCAGGAGCGCAACCGGGCCACCTGAGTGGACCGGCCGACGGCGTCCGGGCCCTCGATCACGACCAGTTTTCCGGAGAGATCGGTCGTATCCACTCCCGGCAAAGGCTCTGCGTAAGGCGCGAGAGGCTCCGGGAGCGCCACCCTGGTCCGGTGGCTCGTCACGCTGCCGCCTCCCCGGTTCCGGCGGGAACGCCTGCTTCAGTGGCCGCCATTATTGCCATTGTTCTCCGTGACGGCAGGCACGGGGGCTCGCAGTACGCTGTTCTTCAGGCTGCGTCCGAGCGTTTTCAGAACGATCGCCCGCATCTGCCGCTGCTGATTTTCGATCGTCCCGGTGGCATCGATGATGTGGAACCCCATTTCCGGCGCCATGCGATCGTATTCGGCGATGATCCGGCCCTGAAAAACGCGGAAACTCTCTTCAAGGTCGTGGCTGATCCCGAGGTCCATACCGGACTCATAGTATTTCAAGGCGTCGCGGCCGCCCAGAATCCGGCTCAGCGCCACGTCGAGCGGCGTCTGAAAGTAGAAGGCGATGTTGGGCCTTAACGCGAAGCTGTAAAGATTCCGTACCCACTGCGGATCCACCCCGCGGGCGACGTCGCGGGCAAACGCGGTGTAAGCGTACCGGTCGGCGCAGACGATGGCGCCGGCGCGGATCAGAGGCACGATGTAACGCTCGGTGCGGTCCGCGAAATCCGTCGCGTGAATCAGGCTGAACGTCGTGGGAGTGAACATCTCCTTCTTCTTGCCCCGGCGCGTCGTGTCGTGCACCAGGGGTGAGGAGTTCCATTCGCTGAATGCGACCGCGTATCCGCTCGAGCGGAGCCAGCGGCTCAGGAGCGAGAGTTGCGTGCTCTTGCCCGAGCCGTCGATTCCTTCCACAACAATCAGCTTGCCGCGATACCGGTTTGCGGTAAAAAGTGAATCCATGCAGGCGCGTGCGGC
>CAZXCO010000841.1:0-2071 GCA_964639095.1 uncultured Solibacteraceae bacterium | reverse complement strand
AAGCGGTCGCTCAGAAAGGTATTGATACGCGACAGCACTTCCGGGATATCCGTCGCCGACGACGCGCTCAGAAACGCGCCCTGCAGAAAGCTGGCGACCAGCGCAGAACTCACGCCCTTCCCCGACACGTCCGCCACCACGAGCGACCATGTCTCCGGCCCGATGGCGGCGACATCGTAATAGTCTCCGCCGACCTGATGCGAGCTCTGGCTCGATCCGGTGGCCACGAACCATCCGCTTTCCGGCAGATGGCGCGGCATCAGGCTCTGTTGAATGCGCCGGGCGACATCGAGTTCTTCCTCGATTCGCTGCTTCGCCCGCTCTTCTTCGAGCAGGCGCGCATTCTCCAGCACCGTGGAAGCTTCGATCGCGAGCGTCTGCAGCAGCTCCCGGTTGCCGCCCGCAAGATCAACCGCGTTGACGCGGGAATCCATGTAGAGAACGCCCGCGTTGGCCTTCGCCATCGAGAGCACCTGCGTCGCCCCGGAGCCGCTCAGATTGACATGCACCAGCGGCACGCAGGCCACGCTTCGCAGTTCGAGGTCGGTGATCGTGTTGCCGGGGGAGCGTTCGTCCGCCGCGGTCGGGTCGAACGACATGGAAAACAGATCCCGCCGGCTCTCGAGCGCCTGCTGAATCAGACGCCGGGGCACACGAAGTTCCTCCGCCGGCAGGTCGCCGCCGCCGTTCGAACGCGCGCAGCGTACCTGCAGTTCGCGGTTCTCGTCGAGAAGAAGCAGGAACCCGCGCTCCGCGCCGGTCACCGCAATGGCCGCATCGAGGACGGTGTTCAGAACGTCGTCGGTCGAGAACGAGCTTTGCAGCGAACGCGCGACTTCGAGCACAGCGCGCAGCTTCTCGAGATTCGCGGTTCCGGTACGCCCGCTGTCGCGATTCGGTTCCGGCCGGGCGAGAATCTTCCGGATCTCATCGCTGCCGCGCGTGAAGTGGATCTGATAGCCGTCGGGGACGCCGAAATCGATCCGCTCGGAGCCCTCCAGCCGCCGTGTCTTCTCGACGCGCTCGCCGTTCACCCAGATTCCGTGACGGCTGCCGAGATCCTCGAGAATGAATTGACCATTCTCCTGCCCGATCTGCGCGTGATTGCGTGAGATGCGGCTGTCGCGCAGGACGAGATTGTTATCCGGCGAGCGCCCCATCCGGAAAGGAAACGGGGACACCGGAACCCGCGCGCGCCGGCCGTTGGGATCGATCACAACGAGGGACGCGCCTGAAGTTGCCTGCGTTTGCGATGACGAACTGTGCGACGCTTCGCCCCCGGCGGACTCCGCCGGATTCGAAGTCATGGACGCGGGGCCGCGGCAGCGGCCCGCTCGAGTTCCTGCGCGCGCAGCGACTGGCAGTGCGGGCAGTAGCCTCCCACTTCCGGCCGCGCCAGCACGATCTGAAAGCCGAAATGCGACTCGATCTGCCGGCGGAGGCGCTGCAGCGGCTCACCGAAGAATTCTTCCACCTTTCCGCATCCGAGGCAGATGACGTGCGCATGTTCCTGCTTGCGGCGCGTCTCGTAGAAGTGCTGTTCGCCCGCCTGGTGCATCAGATCCAGTTCGTCGACCAGCCCACCTTCCTTGAGCAGCTTGAGCGTGCGGTAGACCGTGACGCGGTTCAGCCTGGGGTCTTTCTCTTTCGCGAGTTGGTAGAGACGCTCGGCGTCGAGATGCTGGCCGGTTTTGTCGATCAGATCCAGCAGAATCTTGCGCTGGCGCGTCAAGCGCACTCCGCGCTCCGAAAGACTGGTTCGGGGCGGACTGCTCCGGGGCGGAGCATTACGAGGTGGAGGAGAAGCGGCCATGCAGCGTACAACCAGTTTAGCCTTTGTGCTCCCTGGATGAAAAATGGCCGTGTCCTGTCAACCCCGATGACGTCTGGACGATGAGGTTGCGCGCCTCCTGGAAGCCTGCCGCATTTGGAACTATGCCAGATGGCTCGAGGGGCGCGCATGCTACTGCGTCCCCTGTGTCCACCTGACTGAATTGGCTCGGCCGGCGCTGTATCAGAAACCAGAAGTTCCCGGGCCGACGAACTCAATATAATCGATGCATCGCTCCGG
>CAZXCO010000840.1:0-9257 GCA_964639095.1 uncultured Solibacteraceae bacterium | reverse complement strand
CGGCATGACAATCGGATTCCGCGCCTTCGCCAGATCGACGTTCATCTTGTTATTGAGCATCGGCGTAATGACCATGAAGATGATCAGCACGACGAGCATCACGTCCACCATTGGCGTGACGTTGATATCCGATACCGGAGGAGGCGCCTTTTTCAGTTGCATTTCTTATCTCCCTGTCGTTTGTCGCCAGCTGTTAAAAAATCCCCGCAGCGGACCCGGCTGGTTCCGGATAAAGGCCGCTGCGGGAATTCATCAACTCGCCGTCGCCTTCGAATGCCTTGCTTCTGTCCAGCCTGGCGCTACTTGCGCGCGCCCGCCTTCGCCTGGCTCCGCTTCAGGAAGTAATCGAGAAGTTCCGAACTCGAGTTCCCCATTTCCACGTCAAAAGCATCCACGCGGCCCGTGAAGTAGTTGAACGCCCAGACAGCGGGCACAGCCACGAACAGACCGATAGCGGTGGTCACGAGGGCTTCCGAAATACCGCCCGCGATGGCGCCGATGCCGGGAGTCTTCTGCGCGGCCATGGTCTTGAACGCGTTGATGATGCCGACGACGGTACCGAACAGACCGACGAACGGCGCCGTCGAGCCGATGGTGGCGAGAGCCGACACACCGCGCTTCAGCTCGGCATGAACGATAGCTTCGGAACGCTCCAGAGCGCGGCGGGAGGCCTCGATCTCTTCACCCGAGATATCCGTGCTGCCCTGATGGGCCTGAAATTCCTGCAACCCGGCCACGACAACCTTGGCAAGGTGGCTCTTCTTGTAACGATCCGCGATTTTGATCGCTTCATCGAGTTTTCCTTCACGCAGCGCACCCGCAACAGCTGGCGCAAAAGCGCGGCTCTGTTTGCGCGCGGCACTGAAGGCCATAGCGCGATCGATCATGACGCCGATCGACCATGCCGACATGAGGAACATGACGATAACGACCGCCTTGGCGAGCGAACCCATCTGCTCCCAAAGGTGGCGGAAATCCCAACCCGGCGCCCCTGCTTCCTGCAGCAACATGAACGCCCATACCTGCATCTGTAAAAGCATTTTTCTAGTCTCCTGCGAGTTGATTTAAAAATTACTGACGGCGATCGCTCACTCCCGGCCTAGTTGCTGAGAGTGAAGTTTACATCGATAGTCGTAATCACTTCCACGGGTTCCCCGTTGAGAAGAGTCGGCTTATATTGCCACTGCTGAACCGCCTGCATCGCGGCCTGTACCAGAAGCGGCGGGCCACCGAGGAGCTGGAGATTCTGAATCGTCCCGTCCTTGGAAATCGTGGCCTGGAATTTCACTGTGCCCTGTACGCGCGCTGCCTTGGCGAGCGGCGGATAAACGGGCTTCGGCTGTTTGATCAGATTTGCCTGCTGCACCTGACCGCCCACCCGGATCGGAGCCTGCGGCGGCTTCGGCTTGGGAGGAGGAGGCGGCGGAGGCGGAGGCGGCGCAGCCACACCGCCAAGGATTCCGCTCAGTGCACCACCAGCGGCGCCGCCCGGAATGCCGCCCACCACACCAGCAGCCGAGGGAGGCGCCTCGGCTTCGACGATCATCTTGATTTCCTTCGGGACCGTCTTCGGCGCAGTCAGCTTACCCATATCGAACTGCCGCGGCGCAACCTTCACCACCTTGACAGCCTGCGGCGGCGGTGGCGGCGGTGGCGGCGGTGGTGGCGGCGGCGCCATCAGAAAGGTCGACAGCTGCGCACTCGGCAGCGCATCGAAGTAGATCAACGGAATGATGACGATGATGGCAATTGCAACCAACTGGATCACAAAGGAAAAAAGGATCGTATAGGGTTTTTTGGTCTTGCCGACGCCATCCACGAAAGTTTGCTCAAACATATAATCCTCTCAAGCAGATCCTGCGCCCGGGTCACCGTGCGCCTGCGCTTTCCCTCCAAAACTCGCTCGCACCGGCCTTCGCAGGAAGACCGGCACCGCTCTGCCCTTCCTACCTGGCTACTTTTACCGAACCCTTGCCCGCTCCGGGCTTCGAAGCGGACTGCCGAGCCGGACCCGTCTGCGCCGGCACTGCCGGGGCGCCCGATCCGGAACCCTTGCGCCTCGCATCCACGAAATCATGGAAGCCAAGCACGATCGGGCTCGCAATATAAACCGACGAATACGTCCCAACGATAATACCTGCCACGAGGGCGAAAGAGAAACCGTGTAGTACCGGTCCGCCAAACAACAGCAGCGAGATCACCGTCAGAAAAGTCAAACCGGAAGTCATCACGGTTCGGCTCAATGTCTGGTTCACGCTGCGGTTGATCACATCCACCAGGCGCTCGCGCCGGTTCAGATGGAGATTCTCGCGAATACGATCAAAGATGACGATCGTATCATTCATCGAGTATCCAACCAAAGTCAGCAAAGCCGCAATCACCGTCAGCGTAATTTCTTTATTGAATAGTGAAAAAATTCCAATCGTGATGATCGTGTAGTGAAAAACCGCAATCACCGCCGCCGCACCGTAGATCCACTCGAAGCGGAACCAGATGTATACCAGCATGCCGGCCAGCGCCAGCAGCGTCGCTTCCAGCGCGGAAGAACGCATATCCGCGCCGACCTTGGGCCCCACAATTTCGATGTCGCGCGCAGCCGTGTAGGGGGCCAGATATGTTTCCTGCTTCACGACGCCGAGTACTTTGGGCGTGACTCCCGGCACCGCGCTCAGCTCATCGAGACTCGACAGCAATCCACCATGCTGATTGCGCCAGCCGACAATCGCCGCCCCGAGGTCGTTGACCTGGGGATCGGAGAGAGAGGCGCCCGCGCGCTGCAGCGGATCGCGCAGCCGATCGGCAACCTGGCCTGCGCTTGCATTATTCAAGTCCAGCTTTCCATTTCCCGGCTGCCCGAAGGTCTTCGCCAGCGTATCCACAACGAGCTGGCGGTTCTTCGCCAGAGTGACGTCATCGGCGCCTTCCGTACCGATCGCGATTTCATTCGACCCGTTTTCAAACGTCTGCACCGTCGGCGGACTGGCAAGCACCTTCGACAAAGAAGAACGCACCTGATCGAGAGGAGGTGACGACTGGAACTTCACCGTCATCAGCATGCCGCCCTTGAACTCAATGCCGTAGCGCGGCCCGCCCTTTACGATGAGGCTCACCAGACCGGCCGTTGTGAGAACCAACGACGCAATGATGAACGGCCACTTCTTCCCGAGAAAATCAAAATTGGTGTTTTTAAATAATTCCATCGATCACTGCCCGCCCGCGGGCCTGCGCCCATTCCGGAAACTGGAGGCTCCGGGCCGAACCGTGTCAACTGATATGACACCGGCTCCGATTATTATGTTCCCGGCTTCCTGCGTACAAAAACTAACACATTTCATAGGTGTCAACACGGCCCAGGAAATCTCCGATCAGATACTCAGAGCCGTCACCTCCTTCTTCCCCGAAAGCTCCCAATCGAAGATCACCTTCGACACGAAAACAGCCGTAAACAGGTTGGCAAGAAGACCGATCACGAGCGTCACCGCGAAGCCCCGGACCGGACCGGTGCCGAACATGAACAGGAACAAACAGGACACGATCGTCGTGACGTGGGTATCGAAAATTGTCCACCAGGCTTTGGCGAAGCCGGCGTCGACCGACGCCGGAATGGACTTCCCGCTCCTGAGTTCTTCCCGGATGCGCTCAAATATGAGTACGTTCGAATCGACGGCCATACCGATGGTCAGGATCACGCCCGCGATCCCTGGCAGAGTCAGCGTCGCGCCGAAATAGGCGAGAGCGGCCATCAGCAGAATCGTGTTGAGCAGCAGGGCCAGCACCGCATTGATGCCTGCCCGCTTGTAATAGACCAGCATCACGACGATCACGGCGATCAGGCCGGCGATTGCCGCCACGATGCCTTCGCGGATCGAATCGGCGCCCAGCGAGGGCCCGATCGTGCGCTCCTGTTCGTATTTGATCCCGGCCGGCAGCGCGCCCGTGCGCAGCTTGAGGGCGAGATCGTGGGCCTCCTCCTGAGACGCCAGACCGTTGATCCGGCCGCTGTCGTCGATGCGGCTCTGGATCGTCGCGACGCTGGTGATCTGGTTGTCCAGCACGACTGCGAGGCGATTTCCGATGTTGGCGCCGGTGAAAGCGCCGAAGCGCCGCGCACCATCCTGCGAAAGGGTAAAGGCGCACTCCCACCGCCCCGGAGAATCGGGATCCGTCTCTTCCCGCGCATTCCGCAGGTCCTGACCGGTGATGACCGGAGTGCGCGAGACCAGATACCACGCGCCGGCGCCGTTGCCGATACCCGCCGGCCATTCGACCAGTTCCGTATCGAGAGGCAGAATACCGCCCTTGGCGGCCAGCGCGGCCTCACGAGTCGGCCACGACGCCTGATCCTTGACGGCGACGATCTTCAACTGCGCGACCGACCCGATCAGGTCCTTCACAGCCGCCGGATCGTCCACGCCCGGCAGTTCCACCAGAATCTCCGACTGCTTGTCGGAGGCCCCGTAATCCTGCACGGTCGGCTCGGTCAGACCCAGAGCGTTGACGCGGCGCTCGATCGTGTCCCGTTCCTGCGCCACCGTATTGCGCTTGAGATCGATGAGCGCGCTCGCCTTCATATTCATCTTGTAATCGGTCGCGTTGACGGGAGTGAGGATCCAGTCGGGCGCCTTGGAGGCAACCAGAGCGCGGAATGCCTGGGTTTTCGTCTGATCCACGCCGTGAATGTTGATCTGGATGGAATCGGTCTGCTGCAGCGTGGACGGATCGTTGCGCTCAAAGCCGGCGACCGTGATGTTGGCGGTTTTCGTCGCATCCCGCAGGCTTTCGATCATCTGATCGGCCTGCGTCTTCGCCGCATCCTGCACCTGAACCTGCAACACGAGATGGCTGCCGCCCTTCAGATCGAGTCCGAGGTGGATGTTCTTCTGCAGATTGGCGCTCAACTGCGACCAGGACAGCGGCACGCCGACCCCGCCCATGAATTTTGGAAATCCGATGATGCCGAAAATGCAAATGAGAATCGTCGCGACGATCACGCTCGCTTTTAACGTCAAGTTCCGTTGCATGAAGAATTTGCCTTACGATTAACTTTTCTTGGAGCCTTCGGGAGGTACCAGCGTGCTGACGGACGACCGGGCGAACTGCAGCTTCAGGTTATCCGGTTTGACTCTTAATGTTATTGTGTCAGAATCCAGGGCGGTGATGGTGCCCACGATCCCGCCGGACGTCACCACGTTATCCCCGCTCTTCAAATCCTTCAACATCTGCTGTTGCCGCTTCTTCTGCCGCTGCATCGGCATGAACAGCAGAAAATAAAAGATCACCCCGATCAGGATGTAGGGAGCAAACAGCGCAATCGAGCTCGTCGGGGTTTGCGACTGCTGCTGCAACAACAGAGACACTTCCGCGCTGGAAATGTGTGTTGCGGGGAAGTTCCAGAGAGATAAAAGCACGTCAGATTATCTTATACCGCTGCCTTCGCCCTGACTCGCAAGTGCGTGCTGGTCGCGCACTGAGCGCAGGTACAGGGGGAATTTGCCCAATAGGATAGCCTGCCTGATCTCCCCCATGATGTCAAGATAACGTTGCAGATTGTGCCGCGTGGCGAGGGAGGCGAAGAGAATTTCCCCCGCCTGAAATAAGTGACGCAGGTAAGCTCGCGAATAGTTTCGGCAGGTATAGCAGCCGCAGGCGGGGTCCAGCGGTCCAGGGTCTTCCCGATAGCGGGCGTGTTTGATCACCACCCGTCCTTCGGAAGTGAACAGCCAGCCGTTGCGGGCGTTGCGCGATGGCAACACGCAATCCATCATGTCGACGCCCCGGGCTACGTACTCGGGCAGCTCGTGCGGCATGCCGACGCCCATGGCGTACCGCGGGCGGTCGCGCGGCAGCAGAGGCTCGCTCGCCTCCACCATTTCCATGCTCAACGGGCGCGGCTCCCCGACTGAAAGCCCTCCGATCGCATAGCCATCCGCGTCGAGTTCGAGCAGGCGCCGGGCGCACTCGCGGCGAAGGTCCGGAAACATGGAGCCCTGCACGATCGGAAACAGAGCGCCGGATGATGCGGCCACTCGGGGCCGGTAATGCGCAAAGGCCTCTTCCGCCCACCGGATCGTACGCTCCATCGAAACCCGGGCGTATTCATGACTGACCGGGTAAGCCGGGCACTCATCGAGCACCATCATGATGTCGCTCCCGAGCGCGAATTGCACGTCCACAGTGGATGCGGGCGTGAATTTGTGGGTGTCGCCGTTGAGGTGCGACTGGAAGGTCACGCCTTCATCCGTGATCCGCCGCAAGCCCGCAAGACTGAATACCTGATAACCGCCGGAATCGGTCAGGATGGCGCCGGGCCACGACATGAACCGGTGCAGCCCGCCGAGGCGCCGGATCAGATCGTGTCCCGGCCGCAGGAAGAGATGATAGGTGTTGCTGAGTATGATACGGGCCTGAAGCTCATCCCGCAGGTCCCGCTGGTTCAGGCCCTTGACGGTGGCCTGCGTACCGACCGGCATGAAGACGGGCGTCGGAATATCGCCGTGCGGCGTATGCAGAATACCGGCGCGGGCCCGGGTTACGGGACACTCGGCAAGCAGCTCGAAGGTGATCTGGCGGGGCAATCCCGATTGTATTGCCTCAGCGCCGCGCGGCGGCGGTCACTCGTTGAGCCACACCTTCGGAACCACGCTCATACCGGGACGCAGAAGATGGTTGGGATCCTGGCCCGGCTTGAAGCGGATGCGCACCGGCACGCGCTGGACGACTTTTACGTAATTCCCGGTAGCGTTCTCCGGCGGCAGCAGGCTGAATCGCGCTCCGGTCGCGCCGGCGACGCTTTCGACATATCCTTCATAGTCGCGATCGTAGGAATCAACGTGAATGGTCGCCCGCTGGTTGGGGTGCATCTTCTTCAACTGCGTCTCTTTGAAATTCGCCGTGACCCAGATATCGCTCACCGGCACATCGGCCATCAACTGCTGGCCGGCCGCCACCTGCTGGCCGGGCTCTGCGTTTTTCTTGCCGATAACGCCGTCGATGGGCGCCACAATTTTCGTATACGAGAGGTTCAGCGCCGCCTCATCGACGAGTGTCTGCTGATGGATGGCGCTTGCCTGCCGGCTCTGCACCGTCGCGCTCTGGATCGCGATCTGCTCCGACCGGTTGCGTTCGACTTCCGTCTGCTTCGTCTGCGCCTCCTGGAGCCGGGCCTGATCCTCTTCGATCATGCGGGCAGCGGCCTCGGCGGTGGCGCGCTTGGCGTCCACATTTGCAAGTGCGGCTTTGGCCGCCGCATCCGCCTGGTCGTATTGCTGCTGGCTGATTTCGTCCTTGGCGATCAACTGCTTGTAACGCGCCAGATCGGCCTGTGCCTTGGTGCTGTCGGCCTCGGCTTTCCGGACGTCGGCAACCGCGGATTCGTAGTCCCTCTGCGCTCCGGCGACTGCCGCTTTGGCCTGCGCGATCCCGGTCGCCGCCGTCGAAAGACTCGTCTCCGTTGTCACCGTCGTGATCGGCACGCCCGGCCTCGCAACCGCGACGAGCGACCGCGACTCATTGAGCGCCGCCCTCGCCTGCGCGAGGCCCACCTCGTAATCCCTGGGATCGAGTTCGACCAGCAACTGACCCGCCTTCACCGCCTGATTGTCGTCGACATACACAGCCTTGATCGTGCCCGCGATGCGGCTGGTGATGGCATAAATATCGCCATCGATCTGGGCGTCGTCGGTGGATTCATATGATTCGAGATAGTTCCACAACCTGTATCCACCGACCGCTGCGCCAACGAGGATTACCAGAAGAACGAGGATTTTGATCGGGTGCTCGCGAAGCCCCTTGCCCCGCGATTTTCGCGGTCCGGCATCCTCTCTCCTCTTTTCCTTCTCGGGCGCGGGCTTGTGAAGCCCTGGCTCGGTGGTTTCAGACTCCTGTAGCTGCTGCGGGGTGTCCGCCATGGTACTCGATTCCTGACTCATGAACTAACGCCTTGGATGCTTCGGTGGGGAGCGGCGCTGCCAAAAAAGCTTCCGCTTCCAGAGTACACGCCGCGCGAAGTTTCTGCGTCAACCGTTTGTGTCTCTCTTTGCGGCCACGCGAACGCTGTTGTGTGCAATCTGGGGTCCTTTCCTGGTGTTGCCGTGGCTGGCTGCGCCCGCGTCCGCGGCTTCCCCGGACGTCGATGCGTTATTAAAGAAGATCGAAAAGCGCTACAACCACGCCCAGTCTCTTAAGCTCGATTTTTCAGAAACTTACGCCGGCGCAAGGAGCCCCGTGCAAAAAGAGGCGGGGGTGCTCTATCTGCGCAAACCGGGGCGCATGCGCTGGGAGTACACTATGCCCGCCGGGAAGCTGTATATCTCGGACGGCAAGAACATTCTTGTGTACACCCCTGGAGACCGCCAGGCCGAAAAAGGCCGGCTGAAGGAATCGGAAGACATGCACGCTCCAATCGCCTTCCTGCTGGGAAAACTCGATTTCTCGAAGGAATTTCGTTCCTTCGAGACCCGTGTTGAGGGCAGCGACACCTGGATCGTGGCGGAGCCGAAATCCGAGAATCTGGCCTGGTCGAAAGCCGCCTTTCTGGCCAGATCGGACGGGGAAATCCACCGGGTCCGGATTACCGGCCAGGACCAATCGACGCTCGAGTTTACCTTTTCCAACGAGCAGTTGAACGCGCCCGTCACGCCGGCGTTGTTCACTTTCAACCCGCCTCCAGGCGTCGAAATCGTCGAGACAGGCCAGTAATGCCGGATTTCGTCCTGAAATACGCGGACACGCGCGGTGAGGTCCACAGCCAGATGACCCAGGGGACCTCCGCCCAGGAAATTCGCGAGCGCTACACCCAGCAGGGCTTTCTTGTCTATTCGGTTAAGCCGAAAAGTGCGGGGCTCAGCCTTTCGGGTGAAATCGCCCTGCCGGGGCGCCGGAAGCGGCTGAATCTTGAGAAGTTCCTCATCTTCAACCAGCAGTTCGTGACCCTGATCCGGGCGGGCCTGCCGATTCTCAAGTCGCTCGACCTGCTTGCCGAAAGGCTGACCGACCCCAAACTGACCCCCTATATCAATGCGGTCCGTGAAGAGGTACGGCGGGGCACACTTCTTTCGGAGGCGTTCCGGCAGCAGGGAATTTTTCCGAAGATTTACGTGACCTCGGTCATGGCCGGGGAAAAATCAGGCAGCCTCGTCGAAGTGCTGGAACGCTTCATCGCCTACCAGAAGCTGGCGCTCGGAGTCCGCAAAAAGGTCCTGGTTTCGCTGATGTACCCGTGCGTGCTGATCGTGCTGGTGGTCCTGCTGATGGTGTTC
>CAZXCO010000839.1:0-6438 GCA_964639095.1 uncultured Solibacteraceae bacterium | reverse complement strand
GGGGCGCAACATCCGGTTTCTCAAATCGGAGTTGGAGCCCTTCCGCGCGCAATTCAAACAAGAGGTGGGAAGTGGCAAGACCCAGCAAGCATGATGGTGTTGTATATCGACGAAAAAAACAGCAAGGTGTGGTGGATGCGTTACCGGGATCGATCCGGTGTCCGCCACATGGAATCAACTCATACAGAGGACTGGCAGGAAGCACGGCGGCAACTCCACGAGCGACTTCAGCCCCGGGATGACGGTACGCTTGCCACGGTGCGCACGGGCCAGCAACTCACTTTCGGCGAATGGGTGGAATTTTTCTTGGAACACTACTCCAAACCATCAATTGGGCCGGCGAAAACGCATCGGGCAAATCAAATGGCGTTGAAGGATTCTTCAGCAATAAAGGGTTGATTCATGCATTCGGACGGCTCGGCTTTCGAACCCCATTACCGCATTTCAGACTTGAGCCGGATGTGGCGGCTCGGCAGAGAAACGGTGAGGCTCTTGGTGTGCTCGGAACCGGGCGTAATGAAGATCAAGCTGGGCCGGAACAAGCGACATACCACGTACTCCGTCCCAGCTTCGGTCGCGGAGCGCATTCACCGGCGCATCAGCGCGGTGTAGGCATGTTGACGACTTTGGGCCTCGGCCTTTCCTCAAAGGCCGCATCCACAATTCGGCTCAACCGCGCCTGCCGTTCTGGAATCCAGCGGGCATAATGCTCGCGTACGGTTTTCTCGTCGTCTCCGAGAAGATCGGCTACATCTGAAACCGGCACACCCTTTTCGAGCAAAATGCGTGCGAAGGTATGGCGGAAACGATGGGGTGTCGGCTTCTCCTCAAACTCTCCCGCCAGCTCGAACACGCGATTAATCTGCCGGCGCCACATGTCGGTGACGGTCTCAAGCCGGTCTGATGTGCCGGTGATGAATGGCCGTCGCCCCTTGCGTTTGGCGCGGTCTTCAAGACGGTTCTTGAGCCACTCCGGGATGACGGTGTAAACATCTCCACCGTTCTTTTTGGCGCGCAAGAAAATCTCTCTGCCTCGCAGTCGCTTCATATCGAACAGAGCAACGTCGCTAATCCGAAGGCCCGTGTAGATCATGCTCCAGATGAAGTCTTTGAGGTCTTCACAAGTCCAAACACCTGACGCAATCGAGTTCTGCCACTGAACGGTTGGCATACGATCGCAGGCCTTGATGATCCGTTCCAGCTCGTCGTCGCTGAAAGGCATTTTGTTGACAACCTTGCTGGATCCAACCGGGGGCTTCAGGTCTTGGCTGACGGGCGTTTTTCCAATCCATTCCCGGTTAACAGCGAAGCGGAAAAACGAGCGCAGCGTTCCGAGACGTTTGGCCTTTGCACGGAGGCCCAGCTTCATCCCCGCATAGAACATGTCGATGTCAGCGGGGGTGAACTGATCGATCATCAGGTAGCCGCGCTGATCGGCGTAGCCGGTGAGCTGCTTGGCGAATGTCCGGTATTTGCGAAGCGTGGAACCGGCGATCTTCGCGCCCTCGCGTGTTGCGAGAAACACTTTCACGGCGTCGGCAATTTGGACGCGGGGGTTACTCGGTTCGGCGATGACTGGTTGCTGAGGCTGGGCAGGGGCGGCGGTCCAAGTGCCTGACTTTTCCCATTCGTTCGCAACGACCTTGGCGGCTTCCCATTCCCACTGATTAGTGCTTTGACGCCTCCGGCGTTTGTTTATGCTGGCCGTCGCGAAGATCGGGCAATCGCAGCGTTTCCACGCTTTCTTGCGCTCTTCGAACTCGCCGGATGTGCTTTCTTCGGGATGACCGGCTTTACAGTCCCTGCGGTGCCGCCGGTACAAGTGCATGAGCCATTATGGCCCGATTTGCCCCGACAATCAACGCTTTAGGCTGTAAGTGGTTGATTTTATTCTGGCGGTGAGGGTGGGATTCGAACCCACGGAACCCGTGAAGGTTCAACGGTTTTCGAGACCGCCCGATTCAACCGCTCTCGCACCTCACCGCTTCGGGACCTCCTCATTTTCCCACAGCCTGTATCGGCTGTCACCATGCCGGTAAAATCCCTCTGGAAAAATCTCACTCCCCCGCCGGGCTGTCCGCAAACCATTCCATTCGCAGGCCTTTCCCGGCCCGATGCCTGGCGTCACCTCCTTCTTCGCGACGTCGCAATTTAATGTGATAACCTGTTTGTTTCCATCCTGAGGAGTCCCATAACTATGTTTCGTTCCCTGGCCATTCGCGCGGGTCTGTTGTGCATGGTCCTCGCGCCTCTCGCCACCATGGCATCTGCCCAGCTTAAAGTTGGAGTTGTCAACGTCCAGAAAGCGCTGCTCGATTCCGATGAGCTGAAACAATTGTCTGCGCAGGTCGAAGCCAAGTACAAACCTCGTCAGGACGCGCTGCAGAAACTCCAGAACGATCTTCAATCCATTCAGCAGCAACTGCAGAATCCCAAGTTGACGCCACAGGCGCAAAGCGACCTCCAGATGGAGGGGCAGCGCAAACAGCGCGACGCCCAGCGCGCCTCTGACGACCTGCAACAGGACTTCGACAGGGACCGGCAGGATATCCTCGCCAAATCCGCGGCCAAAATGCAGGCTGTCGTCAAGAAACTCGCCGAGGAGAAGGGACTGGATGTGATCCTCGACGTGTCCCAGACCCTGTATTTCAAGCCCGCGCTCGATCTCACGGCCGACGCCCTCGCTGCGTACAACAAAGCCTATCCCGGAGCGGCCGCCAAACCGGCGGCGACGCCTGGAAAATAGGACGCCTCGACGGACCAGCATGTAAACATAAACGATGCCGGGTTATCTCGACCAGTACGGCGCAGGTGAGGAACAGCGCAACAGAATCATCATTCGCTCCATCATCGCCGTTGTCAGTCTCGTCATCGTCGTATCTCTCGGCTGGTACCTCTTCAAGAATCATCACCAGGAAGGCGTCGTCAAAACGTTTCTCTCGGACGTACGCCGCGGAGATCTCCGGGCCGCCTATCGTGACTGGGGCTGCACTGCCGCGACGCCCTGCTCCGGGTATTCTTTCGATAAATTCGCCGGCGACTGGGGAAGCGCTTCCAAAGCCAACGCCCCCGATCCGGCCATTCTCGGCATCGTGGACAGCGAATCCTGCAACAACGGCGTGCTGCTGACCGTTACCGTGAATGCAGACCGCCAGGAAAAATTGTGGGTCGACAAGGGATCCGGAGAGCGGGATGCGATCAGTTTCGCTCCGTACCCCATCTGTCCCCACAAAAACCCCTGGGCCATCATGCTCCACCGCACCATCGGCAAGCTGCGAAAGCCGCTTTTGAAATAGCTGCGCGACAACACAGATGACCGGCAGAAAACTCGTTCCCCCGCAAAACAACCCCGGGAGAGACTGCAGTTCACGGTCCGCCGAATCGATTGGCTGCGCTGCGCAAATTCCCCTGGACTAGACTGATTAGAAGACACCAAAAAAACATGAGTTCGACAACCACTACTACGGGCGCGGGTCTCGAAGGCGTCGTCGCCGGCGAATCGGAAATTTGTTACATAGACGGATACGCGGGAATCCTCAGCTACCGCGGCTACAACATCCACACTCTCGCTGAGCACGCGACTTTTGAAGAGGTCATCTGGCTTCTCTGGAAGGGCTCGCTTCCAAAACAGAGCGAACTCGACCAGTTGAAAGCCGATCTGTATGCCAATCACGAAATCGCGCCTGAGGTCACCGCGTTCCTGAAGGCCAACGCAAAGGGCGCGCCGATGGACGTTCTCCGCACGGCCGTATCGATGCTCAGCCTTTACGACCCGACCGTGAAGGACATGTCGCCTGAGGCGAACCAGAAGAAGGCCACGCGCCTGATGGCGCAAACCTCCACGATCGTCACCACCTTCGCCCGTGTGCGCGCCGGTCAGCCGGTCATCACTCCCGAGCGCTCGCTGAGCTTTGCAGCCAACTTCCTCTATTGCCTGACCGGCAAGAAGCCTGACAGAGTGATGGAACATACTTTCGACGTCGCCCTCACCCTGCACGCCGATCACGAGTTGAATGCCTCCACCTTCGCCGCGCGCGTCACCGCCGCGACCCTCTCTGACATCTATGCTTCCGTTACTTCGGCGATTGGCGCTCTCAAAGGACCTCTCCACGGCGGCGCCAATGAAGAAGTGATCCGGATGCTGCTCGAAGTCGGATCGGCGGATAAAGCTGTTGAGCGCGTGCATGAAATGCTCGCGAAGAAAATCAAGATCCCCGGCTTCGGCCATCGCGTCTATCGCACTGACGATCCCCGCGCCACTCACCTGCGAGTCATGTCCGAGGAACTGGGCAAGAGCACCGGGCACGAAGATCTTTACCTCATGTAGAAGAGCGTCGACGAGACCGTTCGCGGCGAGAAGAAGCTCAACCCGAACGTCGACTTCTATTCCGCATCCACCTACTACTCGCTCGGCATTCCGATCGACCTCTTCACCTCGATTTTTGCCGTGAGCCGCATGGCCGGCTGGACCGCTCATGTGCTCGAGCAGTATCACAACAACCGCCTCATCCGCCCGCGCGCCGAGTACAAAGGCAATCCGGACGGCATGAAGTGGATTCCGATCGACGCCCGCTGAACGTGGACGAGCGCGCGTTTTATTCGGAGTCCTCGACCACGCGTCCTGCGACTCTGAACTGCCCGTTCTGCAAGACGCAGGACGCCTACGAACTGAACTATATCGTGCGGCGGAAGAAGGACCGTCTTCCCGGCGGCGCGGACGAGCGGGACCGCGCCAAATTCGCCAAGGCGCAGAGCTATATGCTGCTCGTCGACAATCAGGCGATGTGCCGGAATCCCCGGTGCCGCAAGCGCTTCGATATCTCCGGCGTCAAAACAGTGGCGTTCCTGTAAGCCGGAATCTGCCGCTGCAGGCCGCCACGCAAAAATCCGCCCTTTCCGGCGGCGCATGACATTATAATGGCCGCGTGGGTCGAATGGCGAAGTCGCTCGTTGTCGGCGCCGGTCTCGTCCTGGCGCTGGGGAGCGCGCTGGCGTTTCAGCGGCCGTGGCGCGAGTATCCCGGCCAGGACAACATCGAGCGTCCGCCCGACTATGCCGAGAAGACGGAGTGGGTGTTCGCCCGGCTGATGTATCCGCCGTATGTCGGGTTCGGCGGCGGCTTCTTCCGGCGGTACGGTGCAAACTGGAAAGAGGGCCGTTCGAGCTGGACGACCGATTACACCGCGGCCGACCGCCACGTTGCGCGCGCGCTGCGGCGCCTCACCCGCGTGCATGTCCGCTCGGTCGAGCAGCCGGTCGATCTCGACGACGGCGACGACGTATTCAACTACCCGTGGCTGTATGCCGTCGAAGTCGGGCACTGGCAGTTGACTGACAGCCAGGTCAAACAGATGCGCGAGTTCTTCGACCGCGGCGGATTCTTCATGTGCGACGATTTTCACGGCACGGAGGAATGGTCCGTTTTTGTCGCCTCGATGCAGCGCGTCTTCCCGGATCGCCCGATCGTCGATATTCCGGACAGCGATTCGATCTTCCATGTCATTTACGATCTGAACGACCGCTACCAGGTGCCGGGCGCACAGTACCTCAGAACCGGCCGGACGTGGGAGAAAGACGGCTATCAACCGCACTGGCGCGGCAT
Source organism: uncultured Solibacteraceae bacterium (assembly GCA_964639095.1). Taxonomy (GTDB): domain Bacteria; phylum Acidobacteriota; class Terriglobia; order Bryobacterales; family Bryobacteraceae; genus BOG-234. Next base: position 836 of record CAZXCO010000839.1, on the reverse strand, counting down.
CTACGACAGCAAGGGCAGGCTGATGGTGGCAATCTGCCACGATATGGATCTCGGCGACGCCTGGGAATGGGCCGACGATCCGAATTACGATGAAAAATTCTCGGCCCTCGCGTTCCGGATCATCTCCAATTACGTCGTCTATTCCATGACGCACTGAACGAGGGGCGTCCCCGGTACAAGCCCGGTAGTACAAATGGAATGAAAGGGATTAGTCTGGAGCTTATGAAGTTGTCCATTGCCCTGCTCGCCGCTCTGAGTCTGTGGGCGCAGTCGAGTCCGTTGAATCTGAATATCGAGCACCAGCCCAGCTTCGGGCCCGCAAACGCTCCCGTGACGATTGTCGAGTTCGGCGATCTGGAGTGTCCTTCGTGCAGGGCGGAGGCGCCGCTGCTGCGGCAGTTGATCCCCGATCTGTTTCCGAACAAGGTTCGCGTGGTTTTCAAGGACTATCCCCTGGAATCGATTCATCCCTGGGCGCGCGCCGCCTCCATCGCCGGCCGTTGCGTTTATCGCCAGAATCCCGAGGCCTTCTGGAAGTTCTACGACTGGGATTACGACAATCAGGACGATATTAACGGCGACAACCTGAAGTCGAAAACGCTCGAGTGGGCAGGCAAAAACGGCGTGAACGCCGCTCAACTGGGGAAGTGCATCGACAGCAAGGCGACCGATGCGGAAGTCGCGCGGAACATCAGCGACGGCAAGGCCGCCGGAGTGCGGGGCACCCCCACGCTCTTTATCAACGGCGTCAAGTCTCCCAGTGTGCAGCCTTCGGTGCTTCAGCAGGAGATCGAGCAGGAACTGGCCCGGCGCGGCGCCAAATAACTCAAAGTCCG
>CAZXCO010000838.1:0-8930 GCA_964639095.1 uncultured Solibacteraceae bacterium | reverse complement strand
AAGTACTTTTTGTAGCGGACATCCGCCGAAACCATACTGTTCGCCAGGCGATGCAGCAGCGGATCGTAATCGGCCTGCCACTGGATGCCGACGCCAGGCCGGGGGGACACGCGCACATTCGAGACGATCGGTGCATAGTTTCGCGGACCGTTCAGAAAGCTGAAGCCGGTGAGATCCAGCGTTGAAGCGGCCACGTTGCGGGAGCCCGGCTCGAGCGCGCCGCCAAAGGTCGGGTTGAAATAGCGGGTCTGATAAAGCTCCCAGGTGAAAACTTCGTTCACCGTGTTTCCCTTCTTCGCATAGATGCGGTTCGTGATGCCGATCTGAAGTTCATTCGTGTCGGTCAGCAGGTCGAGCTGGTCGAAACGGAGCGTATTGAAGAAATCGTCCACGCCGGTCACGTATTTGTAGCTGATCCGCGGCTCGATCACATGTTTGAGCTTGTCGCCCAGAAACGTCTTGCGGTCAAAAACGCGCTCGATCGGAGGCAGGGCGAAGTCGATGTTGAGTTCCGGCGCCGTGCGGTTTATGGCGGCCGAACTCACGGCCCCGTTCACAAGGCTCTGCCCGTAGAACGTTTCATGAAGCGTGACGCTGGGGGTAATGCCGAGGCCCCGCCAGTGGAATGCCGATGAAATCGTCGGCTCGAAATCCCCCCGCGGCGTGAACTGGCTGGTCTGGTAGAAGCCGGGTTCGCTCGTGGGCTCGACCCGGTGAAAGAGTCCGAAACTCGTATCGAAGGAGAACCAGAGCGGCAGCGGGCCGGAAGCAATCTGCTGGTCGCGCCCGAGGAACTCGAACTCCGGCAGTTTGCGAATGATGACGTTGTCGCCGGTCAGCGTGCTTTCGAAGTTCTGGTTGCGAGAAATATCCGTGTTGAAGGTGTAGTAGTCGAAATTCTTCGAGATGAACGCTGTCGAATTCGTGGTGGAATAGATGGCCTCGTTGAACGACGCGGAAAACGTCTGGCGGAAGAGATAGGAACTCAGGTAATCGATATTGGCGCGTCCGATCCATCCGTCGCCAAAGGTGGTCTTTACGGTGCCGGTGACGCTCACTCCGGGCGCTTTCGAGGTCGTTCCATTCGAGCTCACCCCATGATCGTCGACCCCGTAGGTGATGAGATCGAAATCCGTATGCTGGTTTGGCTTGCCCCGAAGATCGAGATGGTGGGCCAGCCCGCGCGAAGTGTAGTCCGTCAGCAGATACTGCGCGTCGTAGCTGCGGTTGATGGCCCAGTAATAGCCGGCGCCGAAGAAATATCCGAACTGCGTGCTGTGTCCGGCTTCCGGCGTCATGAAGCCGCTCTTGCGGGGCTCCTTCTTCAGCCCTTTGTAGAAATAGGGGAAGTAGAAGATGGGCACGCTGCGGAGATGGAAAACGCCGCCGTGGGTGACGGCGCGGTCGTTGGGGATGATATCGAACAGACTGCTGTGGAGCGTCCACCACGGATTGGGAATATGGCAGTCCGTGATGATGCCGTCGTGCAGCAGATATTTATCCTCGATCTTCTCGGCGTACGCGCCTTCGAAATAGAAGGGCTCCTGAGTCGTCAGCAGGCCCGGCCGCGCCACGACTTTGGTTTTCGTGTACCCGCGCACGCGGTAGAAAGTGCCGCGCGCGGTTGCCGTGTTGTACTCAACGCGGTCGCAATAAATGACCTCGTCATGGTCGTAGTTGCGGTAGTAAACGTTGCCGTGCGCCTTGAAGATTTTCGTGTTTTCGTCGTACTCGGCTTCGTCGGCTTTGAACGTGGCGTTGAAGAGTTCCACCACGACGTGCCCGTGCAGATGATAAACGCCGCCCTCGGATTCCTGGCTGTCGGCCGTAATGTCGTAGCCGCCCCGCTCGGGCGGATTGATGCGGGGGATTTTCACGCTGAAATCCGGCCGCTCGATGGTGGGTTCATCCTGCGGCGGAGGAGGCGCGGGCAGCGCGGGCGCTCTGTTTAATTGAGGTGACGCATGCGGCGCGAGCGCAGACATCACGAGGCACAGCACTAAATAATGTGGCCGGAGAATTTTTCCGTGACAAGCAACGCTGATTGTGCTACTCAGAGAAATAGAATACCTGCGGCGAGACGGCTTCAATTGGCAACCGTAGCACGGCATATGTTGTGTCGCAACCAGCCATTGGAGGCACGCATGGGAAAAAGTAATAGATGCATTGCAAGCACTGCGGTTTCGTGAATGGTGAGGACGATCATCGCTGCCTTCGCTGCGGACGGAGAATCAGCGGCGTCGTAATCGCCGCGCCTCCGGGTTACTCCGGAGCAAACGCGCTCGCTCCGGCGGTGCTGACGAGCGACGACACCGCCGAGTTCCTGGCGGCGCGTGGCGGCGCGGCGCCGGCGCAGCCCTCGCGGCAAACGGGTCAGCCGGCGATTCAGCCGACCTTATTCACGAATCTTCCGAATCCCGGGCCGAACGTCATTCCCTTCCAGCGGCGCGAGCCCCAGACGGTTCGTCTTCCCGCTCCGGCCCCAGCCGCCCAGCCGCGGGTGAACACGCGCCGGCAGCCGGCGTCCCCTTCGCCCGCTACCGAAACCGGTTTGCAGGGCATGCTGGATTTCGTTCCGGCGGCCTCGGTGAAGAGCCGCAAACTCAAGACAGAGGTGGAAGCTCAGGTCTTCTGCGGCCAGCCTGTGGCCACGCCGGCACACCGCATGGTGGCTTCCGCCATCGACGGTGTGATTATCCTGTTCGGATTCGTCGTCGTAGTGGCGCTCTATGAGCTTCTGGGCGGCAGCTTCGGAACCGGCAGGTCCCTCTGGATCGGGCTGGGCGCCGTGCTGGCGATGGTATCGCTGTTTTACGGCCTGATCTGGGTGATCGCCGGGAGAGAGACGGCCGGGATGCGATGCACCGATCTGCAACTCATCACGTTCGACGGCTTTCCTCTGGATCCCCGGAGCCGCGTTTTGCGGTTCGTCTCGAGCTGGCTAAGTTTCTGCTCCGGCGGTCTCGGTCTGCTCTGGGCGGTCGCCGACGAAGAGAACCTGACCTGGCACGATCACATTTCCAAGACCTTCCCGACCATCCGGGAGGCGACGGGAACGTTCGTCCGGCAGCGCCGGTAGCCGCCCGGCCCCTCAGATTACTTTTTGCCACCGTACGCCTGAGTTGCCGGCGGGTCCAATTTTCGGAAGCCGGACGGGATTTCGAAGAGAGATGCGTCCACGTCGGCGGTCGAGAAATCAGTATCGTCGATGGTCATCTCGATCAGCGACGCCTCGACGCTCTGCGGCTGATCGGCGGATGCCGGAGCCGCGCTGGCGGAATCCGGAGCGGCATTCTGCTTCTTCTTCCTGCCGAAGCCGCCAAAGCCGCCGAGTTTTCCGCCAAGCGCCCCGCCCAAAGCGTCGCTGAGCGACGGCCGCGACGGAGCCGGTTGCGCCTGCCGCGCGGACGTTGTGTCGCTCGCCGCTCCCGATCCGTCGCCCGAGGCGGCCATCGAGATCCGGACAACCTGCTGGACCCTTGTGCCCTCCATCTTTTGTCCTTCGGCCATCATCTTCGCCATGGCCCGATTGAGGTCCGGACGGTTCATCATGGCGCCCATTCCGGTCGGGGCCCAGTCCAGTTTCCCGGCCATGCGCTTGTAAAAGTCGCGCAATTGGCCCACGCCAGGGACATCCTTCGCCATCCACATGCTGGAATCGACCTTCATCGCACCTGACTGTCCGCTCTGCGGGTCCGTTCCTGCCATGCTCATCGTCAGCAGAAATCCGTGAGCTTCCAGTCCGTTGACGGTTTTGGTCTGGCCCGTGTCTTTGATGTCGGCATTGACATCCAGCCTGGCTTTGCCGGCATCCGGCTGCTGTGCCGATTGCTGCAGGGCCGTGGACATCTGATCCAGCATCTGCTTCATCTGGTCAAACGTCATCTCGTACCAGGTGCTCTTCTCGAAGTCGACTGTGGTGATCGTCTGCCGGTCGAGGTCGATGATTTCCGCCTGGCGCTTGCTTTTGCGCACCAGACGGTTTCCCGAAAGGGCGACCGTGCTGACCTGGGGTTCTCTCAAGGCGCCCGTGCCCGGCACGAAACGCATCATCTTCAGCAAAGCGCCCCCGGTCATGCGCGAGGTTGAGCGGTATTGAAAATCGGCGTTTGCGCTGCCGGCGAAGACCAGAAAACCAGCCAGCATCGCGGTGGAGAGAGAAAGTTGTTTTCGCATACCGGACTCCTGTGCGAATACGCTGCGTGAATGTTACACGCGATAAGCGCAGAGGCGACCGCGTGAGCGATGAACGGTACAAAAACTCGCCGGTCCTGTACGGGCGAAAACAGCCGGAGGCAGGACTCAGCGCCCTGTCTCCGGCCGATCCGGTTGACTCTGCTGCTAAAAAGTAAACTTGGCCGCGATCTGAAGGATGCGCTGGCTGTTGGCCCGAAGGCTGTTCAGCGCGCCGAATCCGAGCCGGCCACCGGTCCCGCCGAGTTGCGTCGGCAGGTTGATGATCTGACCGGTCGAATTGAATGTGATGGAGCTGTTGAACGTGGCCCACTCCGTGTGGTTGAAGACGTTATAGGCTTCCAGGCGAAGCTGAGCTCTTGCTCTTTCCTTAATGGAAATGTTCTTGAACAGGCTCATGTCCCAGTTCTCGAGTCCGGGGCCGCGGAGCCGGTCGTAACCGGAATCCAGGCCGACACTGCCTTTGGGCGCGGGCGCGAAGCAGGAAGTATCGATGAACGCGCTGATGTTGCGGTCTCCGCGGGACAGGTTCGGGTTGCACGTCAGGATCACGCGCGGCGCGATATCCTCGCTGCCCGTAATCTGGCGATTCAATGCCTGGGGGCTGACCCCGCTGATGCCGTAAGTGACATTCGTGGGAGCGCCGCTGGCAAAGCTGGTCAATCCGGAAAGCTGCCAGCCGTTCAGAACGACTCTTGCAACGCCGTTATCCAGAAAACCCTTGCGGGACAGGCTGGGGAAATCGTAGATGTAGTTGATGACCAGCGACTGTGTGCGGTCCTGCGGCAGAGGACCGTAGCCGGCGGTGCGAACGTCGTAGGGATTGCTGATGGGGCTGCCGGTGGTCACACCCAAAGCCTTCGACCAGGTGTACGCCGCGCCCAGTTGAAGGGGACCCACACGCCGATTGATCGAGGCCTGCAGCGAGTTGTAACTGTTCGAGGTGCCCCAGGTATAGTCGGTGGCGGCGGTGTAACCCGCGTATGGACGATACATGTTTACGGGCAGATTCGTGGTGCCGTCGAATTTTGGAGTGGTCGTCGGGTCCTGCGAATACGGCTGCCAGGCGCTTCCCAGCGGCGCGATGTTGAACGGCTGCGCCAGCCACAGGTGCCGCGACTGGGAGCCGACGTAAGAGATTTCCGCGAAGAGCTTCAACGGCAGTTCGCGCTGGATGCCTGCGTTGAAGTTGTAGACGGTGGGGACATGGCCGTCCGAGGAGAGGCGGTTGATCGCGGTCGGGAAAAACGTTCCCGGGGTACTCGCAATATCCGCTACATTGCCGTAATACAGAGTCCCTGTGCGGAGAGACGGCGGGTTGGTCGTGTAGTTACTGGTGATGCCGGGTCCGAAAGTGGCGATGCGTTCGTAAAAGACGCCGCCACCCATCCGGAATACGGTCTTGCTGTCGATCTGATAAGCCAGGCCAAACCGCGGCCCCCAGTGAGCGCCGCGATCGTCAATCAGCCCTGCGGGCGTGCCGTTCTGCTTTTCAACGACCATGCCGTTGTTGATGTTCCCGACGCCGGGCACAATGGCGCCGATATAGACGGCGGGCAGAAGCTGTCCCGTGATCGGATTCAGAGCCTGCCGGCTTGTGCCCGTGCCGACGGGCTGGAAGAACGTGACGGCCTGATTCGGATCGTAAGACGAATAGCTAAAGTTCGACATCAATCCGAGGTTGTCCCGGAATGGACGAATGAAAGCGACTCGCAGGCCGTAGTTGATCGTCAGCCTGCTCGATACCTTCCAGGTGTCCTGCCCGTAGAATTCGAAGTTGCTGTAGTGATAACTCGGCAGCGGGTCCAGATTGATCTGCTGGTAGCTCGCGAAGTTACCCAGCAGCGCGTTGGAAAATCCCCAGTTGGTGTCGCCCGGGTTGTTGGCGTCGCGCCCGAAGTCGATCGATCCGTGATAGGGTTTGAACGCGTTCTCGGTCTTGACGGCATACTCGTAATAGATACCGGCCTTGACCGTATGGGTGCCCAGCACCTTGGTCACGTTATCGATGTAGTTCCAGACAGGATTGCGATTGGCGTAGGGCGTTCCCGCAAAGCACGTGACGGAGAACACCACGGTCGGGAATTGCGTACAGCTGCTCGCGGAACCGACCGGTGTACCGAAGTTGAAATTCGGAATGACGCCCGAGATGTTCGCGTCCGGATAGAGCTGCGGCGTATTGATGCCCGAAACGGAGCGGAAATAGGGGCTGCCCGCAACGGGAGGATCGCCGGGAATTCCGTTGACGGTATAGCCGAACTGAAATTCGTTGGTCCAGGTCGGGCTGATGATCGTGGCGGCGTTGGCTGTGATGGACCAGCCGTAGGTCGGCGCGTAGAACGGTGTCAGTCCCAGGTTGTTGCTCGTATCCGCTCTTCCGTAAGGCACGTTCTGCGTCTGCTTGTTGTCGAGACCACGCACGAAGAAGCGCCAGCGGTCGCTGAGATTGTAATCGACTCTGTAGATCTGGTCGTAAGAAGGCTGGCTGCTCGGAACCTGCGACTGGTAGTTATAACTGGGCTGGCCGAACGTGTTCGGCAGTGGGAGCCAGTTGAGAATCGCCGGGCCATACTGGCTGAATCGCGATTGCGGGATGATCCCACTTGGAAACGGCGTTCCCTGAGGCGCGGTCGCGGAGCGCGTCGTGGGGTCGTAGATGGTCTGGAGCACGCCCGCAGCGTCGCGCGTATTCGAAAAATCGCCGTTCCGCTGGGCCTGTGTCGGAACCGTGATCTGGTGCAGCGTTCCCGGAATGATGTTGTGGTTCCACTCCTGCGACATGAAGCCGAACAATTTCTCTTTGTTGCGGTTGAAAACTTTGGGAATGTAGATCGGGCCACCCAGAGTCCATCCGGCGTCCATATAGCGGTATATCTGCCGCTGGATGCCGCTGATGTTGTTCAGGAACGTGTTGGCGTTCATGAACTCGCCGCGTTTGAACCAGTAGCCGTCGCCGTGAAAATCCTTGGTGCCGCTCTTGGTGATCACCTGGACCTGGGCGCCGTCGTTGCGGCCGAATTCGGCGGTCTGGCCGTTCGTGGATACCTTGAACTCGGCGATGTCGTCCATGCTGATGCGATAGGCAAATTGCTGGTTGACGCCGATGTCGGTGACGTTCTGACCATCCAGCGTGAAGTTGTTCTGAGCGGTGCGGCCGCCGTTGACGTTCACGTCGCCCGTCCCGCTGTCGGCGGCAATGCCCGGTACCGTCTTGAGCAGGCTGGTATAGTTGCGGCCGTTGATGGCGATGTCGACGACCTGCGATCCCGTGACCACTCCCGAGCGCTCGGCAGTCTGTGTCTCGAGCTGAACCGCGTTGGCTTCGACGGTTACCGATTCACCGGTGGTTCCGATTTCGAGTGAGATCGGCGGCAGACCGAGCCTCTGTGACACATCGAGAATAATTCCGGCCTGCGTATACTTTTTGAAACTCGTCATTTCGACGGTGAGAGAATAAGTCCCCGCCAGCACCGGCGAGAAGACGAACGCGCCTTCCGCGTTGGTCTGAACCGAGCGGGCCGATCCCGCTCCCTGGGCCTCGTTGACCAGCGTGACTTTCGCATTGGGAATTACCGCGCCCTGCGAATCCTGCACTGCGCCACTGATCGATCCGGCAGTTTGTGCCGCGATCGGCAGGCTCAGCGCGATCAACGCCGCGACTGACCTTAAAAGAGCACGAGAAGTTAAAAGAGCACGAGAAATTGCGCCCCTCTGATTGGACATCTGGACTACCTCCATTTGGAAATCCCACCCCAAAGATGTAGACATCTGGCGCGCACCCACACGCCAGAACTGGTTGGAGAGTATATCACCGCAAAAGAACGGTGAAAATCGTCCCTGGAAGCCGTCAGGCAAGGCCTGCGCAAAAGAGCACGTGTAAAGGTTGCGAGTGTCCGGGTTCGCATGCGGCGGGGTTCCGCCGAAGCGTCGAAGTGAGCGATGGCGCCCGGAATGTCAGTCTTCGCTGGAGCCGAAAACGCCGCTGAGAGCGTTCAGTGCATTGTGTTCGTCGCCGCCGCGGCGCGCCGGTGCGAACTCGCGCCGCATCTTCTGCAGTGTCATGCTCTGCAGTACGACGCGGCCGGGGCCGGTGAGCGAAGCGAGAAACAGTCCCTCGCCCCCGAAGATCGCGGTCTTGATTCCTCCGACGAATTCGATGTCATAGCGGATCGACTCGTCGAATGCCACGAGACAGCCGGCCTCCACCTGCAGCGACTCGCCCTCCTGGAGAGTGAAATCGACAAAATCACCGCCCGCGTGAAGGAATACGAGACCGGGCCCGGCGAGGCGCTCGAGGATAAAGCCTTCGCCTCCGAAGAAACCGGCTCCGAGTTTCTTGACCCACGCCACGCTCAGTTGCACCGTCGGCTGGGCGAAGAGAAAAGCGTCCCGTTGGGCCAGCAGGTTCTGGCCCGCAGCCAGATCGAAGGCCTGAATGCGGCCGGGATAACTGCCGGCGAATCCTACTTCGCCTGGCCCGTTGGCATGGAAGAAAGTCACGAACAACGACTCTCCGGTAACGGTCCGGCGCAGCGCTCCGAGGAGCTTTTCGCCCATGCTGTTCCCCGTCATGCGTGTGTCCCACGCGACGTTCGGGGTTTTGTAGACCATTTTGCCGGCTTCGGCGTAAACTTCCTGCCCGCTTTTCAGCCGGACCCGGGCGATCTGGAGATTGTCGCCAACGATGGAATAATCGAGTGGGTCCCGGGGCGCCACCGGGCCTGCGTCAAAACGCG
>CAZXCO010000837.1:0-4366 GCA_964639095.1 uncultured Solibacteraceae bacterium | reverse complement strand
TGGCTTTCGGCGGATCACCCCGTCTTCATCCGTGTCAATGCCGCGGCGACGGAATGGTTTCGCGAGGATCTCGCGCTCTGCGCGCAGGCCGGCGTGGCAGGCATTGTTTTGCCGAAAGCGGAGAGGGTGGAAGACATTGTGGCCATCGGGAAGCCGGTACTGCCGCTGATCGAGACGGCGCGCGGGTTCGCGAACGCCACCGCACTGGCGCAGGCCCCGAACACGGCGCGACTGCTCTTCGGGTCGATCGATTTTCAGGTCGACCTCGGTATTCACGGCGAAGGCGAGGAGCTTCTTTATTTCCGGTCGCAACTCGTCCTCATCTCACGCCTGGCGGGGCTTCCCGCCCCGGTGGACGGCATCACGACGGTTTTCCAGTCGCCGGACGCTGTGCGCGCCGACAGCCGGCGGGCGTGGCGGCTCGGCTTCGGCGGGAAGCTCTGCATTCACCCGGCACAGATCGCCGCCATACACGAGTCCTTCGCGGCTACGCCGGAGGAAGCGGCCTGGGCGAAACGAGTGGTGGCGGCATTGACCAAAGCGGGCGGCGCGGCGGTCTCAGTGGACGGCGAGATGATCGACCGGCCTGTCGCGGCCCGGGCGCTCGAAATCCTGAAGCAGCTCGGCGAGCCGCACGGCCGCAGCGGAGTCGCCCCCGAAACGGATTGAATTGTAGACTTCAGTGAACTCGACGACCCTGCCGCTCTCGTCCCCAGGCAGGTGGCGCGCGAATTCGATCGGAGTAAACCAGGCCGGCTTCTCAAAGCCGCGCCGCGCCAGGATCTCGAGCATGCGCTGGTAAAGAATACTGGCGTCGGAAGGCGATGCGCCATACCGGACGATCCGGCGCAGATGCGCGCGCTTCCGCCATTCGCGCCACAGCCGCGGACCGAATAACGGGAGCGCCGTGAGAAACAGGAGGGCCACGAAGATCGCAGCTCCCCATTTCTTCACGCCTGTAATAAACAGGGCTTGCCAGGTTCGGTTGGATGCGGCGCGCGGCCTTTTCCAGCGGCGGAGCGCGGCTTCGAATTTTGCGGCCATCGCTGCCTGATGGTTCAGATCGTAGGAGACCACCCATTCCTGCCAGGCGTGATCGGCGGCGTCGATATACATATTCAGGCGCGCCAGCAACCCGGAATGAGCCGGCGCTGCGGCGGGCGGCGTGGGGTCGAAGGTGGTCCAGCCGCGCCCGTCGATCCAGGCCTCGACCCAGGCGTGTGCATCGGACGCGCGAACCACATAGAGTCCCGAAACTTCATTGAAATATCCGCTCTGGAAACCCGTGGCGACACGGGCGGGGACGCCTTCGGCGCGCAGCATCACGGCCATGGCGGAGGCGAAATATTCGCAATAACCTTCCTTGCGCAGGAAAAGAAAATCTGCGAGCGGGTCGGCGACCGGGCTTTCGGGACCGTCGAGCACATACCGGAAATCCCGCCGCAGATGATCCTGAATGCGCAGCGCGCGTTCCAGAGGCGGTCCGTCGCCGGACCATTGCCGGGCCAGCCGGTAGATCCGGATATCGAGTGGCGGGAGGCGGAGATTGCGAGCCCGCTCCACGTCACTAAGCGGTGAAGCCAGGGGTTTGCCGGACCATGCCGAGACCTCATAGCGCAGGGATTCCGGGCTGGGCGAAAAAATACGCAGAGAACCTTCCGGCGTTTCGAGAAGACTGGGAACGTCGGCATTGACGAACTCCGGGACTCCGGCGATGAACAAGGTTCCCGTGCCGGAGTTCTGGACGTCGACGCGGTAGAGAAGGCGCTGTCCGTCGCGCCGCGAGCGCTGGTTGACGTCCGCGATCTCGGCCCTTCCGTGGAAGGTGGGAATGATGCGCCCGGGAAGGCGGGGCTCGGTCCATCGCCTGCCGTCGAAGCGCGTCAGGGCCGCGCCGCGCCATTTCAGGTCCCGTGGGAGAGAGCGCGCGTAAGAGAGGATATGCAGCACGGGCCGATCGTCACGGCTGATTTTGCCGAAGCCCCCCAGATCGACGCTGTTGGCGAATCCCGTCAGGCGGGGGTAGCGGGGGAAGAGCATGGCTGCCATGCGCGCCGTGCGAGGCACAAGCAGGAACAGTCCCATCGTGAGGACCAGGATTCCTCCGGCGGCCGTCACGGCGACGGCCGCGAGACGCCAGGGTATGCCGCCGTGCGGCGGCGCGATCTTCTGCTCGGGCCTTTGCAGCGCGCGGCGGATTTCGGCGCTGGTGAAGGCGGCGATGGCGAAAAGGAGATAAAGGGCCAGCCATGCGAGGAAACTCGACTGGCCCGAAAGCATTGCTGCGGCAATCAGTTCCAGGAACGAGATGACTCCGGTGTAGGCGTAGTCGCGGTTGGAATTCGCCGTCAGGATTTTGATGGTGGCGAGGAAGCAGATGCCGTGGACGGTGGTTGCGAGAAAATCGCGCGACAGGAAATAGAAGTCGATGGGAAAGAAGACGATGTACCCGAGGGCGGCCAGCGAGACAACGTGAATCGGGATTTCGAGGCGCACCAGACCGGCCGTCATGGCGGCGCGGACCAGAAGACCCGCCAGGGTCAGAATCAGCGTGGGCCGGTCGAGATAGCCCGAGGCGGCCAGGGCGAACCATGCGGTCGCAATGAGTCCGAGCAGCGAAAACTGGAAGAAACGCTCGACGGATGCCACCGGCTGCGTGCGCGCGGAGAGCACAGCTTCAGTCTAGCCTGTTCGGCCGGCCATGGGCGGATTCGTACTCGATAACAGGATGCGCCGCCTGCTATACTGTTGAAGTTGTGATTGGAGTCCTGCTCATCATTCTGCACGTTATCGTGTGCTTTTTTCTGATCATTGTGATCCTTCTGCAGAGCGGAAAGGCGGCGGATCTAGCCGGCGCGTTTGGCGGAATGGGTTCACAGACCGCCTTCGGTCCGCGCGGTTCGGCGACTTTGCTTTCGAAGGCGACAACGATTTCGACCGTGATCTTCATGGTGACGTCGTTTACGTTATCGATCATTGCCACGAATGCGAGCGGTTCGGGCAGCGGGACGGCGCTCCAGCGCCATCCGACGAAGACTTCCGCTCCGGCCGTCCCCGCGCCGGCAGCGCCGAAGAAGAAGTAATCCAAAAAATCGCCAGGGTTTGCGGAGGTGGCGGAATTGGCAGACGCACTAGCTTGAGGTGCTAGCGGGAGCAATCTCGTGGGGGTTCAAGTCCCCCTCTCCGCACCATAGATTCAATAATTTAGGGAGATCCGGTAGGCACGCCGGATCTCCCTTTGGATTTTGGCACGGTCTCTGGCACGGTTTTCAGTGGTAAGATCCGGCCATGGCCACCTCCAAGTACGGAACCGGCACGCTACGCAAGCGCGGCGACATTTGGCATGTCGTCTATTGGGTAGATGGCAAGCAGCGGCAAAAGTCCTCGAAGTCATCGGACATCCGCGAAGCCCGCAAGTTGCGGGATAAGCTGCTCGGCCAGAAAGCCCGAGGCGAACTGACCGATTCGACCGCCGACAAGGTGACCTGCGGCGAACTGCTCGACGATCTGTTGGAGCATGCCGATCACAATATCAAGCCGTCAACCGCCGCAATCTGGCGGCTGGTGATTGAGGCAAACATCCGCCCGTTCTTCGGGAAGCTGAAGGCAGCGTTGCTTACGACTGCAAAGCTCAAGGAATACCGTGACCTGCGCAAAGCGGCGAAGCGCTCGGATGCCACTGCGAACCGCGAACTTTCCATCCTTCGCACCGCGCTCCGCCTTGGAACGAAATGCACTCCGCCCAAGGTGCGACAGGTGCCGCATTTTCCCATGGTGGCGGAGACGAATGCGCGTCAGGGATTTCTGAACGATGAGCAGTACGAGAAGCTGCGCGATGCCCTCCCAGCTTACCTCAAACCGCTATTTGTCACCGCTTATTTCACTGGCATTCGCAGGGGCGAATTACTTTCCATTCGACGATCACAGGTTGATCTTGAGAAACGCTTCATTGTGCTCAGGCGGGATGAGACGAAGTCCGGTGACGCAAGGGCGGTGCCCATTCTCGAAGGCGACATGCGCCGCTTCTTGGAAGAGACTTGCACGATGGCCGGCGATGACTCGGCTGATGCGCCGCTGTTCTCTAACGGCGGACAACCGATCAAAGATTTTCGAGGAGCATGGGAAAGCGCCTGCAACAGTGCTGGCCTGCCGGGATTGCGCTTTCATGACCTACGACGCTCAGCAGTCGTCCGCATGCGCCGCGCGGGAGTTCCTCAGGTTGTCCGCATGAAGATCACCGGGCACAAGACTGACTCAATGGACCGGCGCTACGGCATCGTGGACACGGAAGACATCGAATTAGCGCGCGGTCTCATGGAACGGCTCGGCCGGCACAGTGAGCGGAAGCCCTAATTTACGGGTTAAC
>CAZXCO010000836.1:0-4869 GCA_964639095.1 uncultured Solibacteraceae bacterium | reverse complement strand
AAGAAGCCCGTGGTCGGATTCATCGCCGGCCAGACCGCTCCCCCGGGACGCCGCATGGGACATGCGGGAGCCATTATCTCGGGCGGTTCCGGTGCGGCGCCGGACAAAATCCGGGCCATGGAAAACGCAGGGATCACCGTCTGCAAGTCGCCCGCGCAGATCGGCGAAAACATTCAAAAGAGATTGCAAACTAAATGAGCGAACTGCAGAAGACATTTTCGATTATCAAGCCGGACGCGGTGGCGGGCGGCAAGGCGGGTCAAATCCTGGCCCTGCTGGAACAGAACGGGTTTCGCATCGCGGCCCTGCGTATGACGAAACTGAGCCAGCCGCAGGCCGAAGGATTCTATGCGGTTCACCGCGAGCGGCCGTTCTTCGGCAGTCTGGTGAAGTTTATGACGGAGGGCCCCGTGATCGTGATGGCCCTTGAGCGCGAAGACGCCGTCCGGAAGCTGCGTGAAGTGATGGGCGCGACGAATCCGGCGAACGCCGCCGAAGGCACCGTCCGGAAGCTCTACGCCGAGAGCATCGAACGCAACGCGATCCATGGATCCGATGCGCCGGAGACGGCGGCGGAGGAGTTGAAATACTTCTTCACCACCGTCGAGTTGAACCAGCTCGGATAAAACCCGCTCTGACCGCCTGCGGTCCGCGCGGCGTCAGCGGCGACCGCGGCCGCCGCGATCGCGTTCCGAGCGCTCGCGCCGCTCCGGCATGCGGGGCGTGTACTGCCGCAGTTCATGGCGCTCCATCCGCGGCGCGGGCCTGGCTGCGCGCGGACGCGCGGGCGCGGCATAGGGGTGGACATAGCGATCGCGGTTCACCCATGTTCGTTCCCAGGGGTGGTTGTTCACGATGATCGAGTGCGTCCGCCAGCCAAAGCTGACGCCGCCCCAGCCCCACGGAAGGAACGCCCCGATCGTGATGCGCGGACCGAAGCGGATGGCGCCGGACAGCACGAAGCCGGGCCGCGGCCGGTAATACACAACAGCCGGATCGTAATAGGGCACGTAAACGATCGAGGGATCGACCGGCAGAATTTCGATGTCGCCCGGTCCGGGAGTCACGACGCGGTATTGCGGGGTGGTCCGGAGATAGCCATAGTTCCACGCCTTCTGGCGCTCATCCTGAACAGCATCCATGACCGAGGCCCGGTCGGCCAGCACGGCATCGCCGAGGTCCTGCGTCCGGCCCATGTCTCCAGCCATGATGTCGAGCACGGAGGGCGTCGGCAGCAGTGCGATCACACTCGGATCCCACGGCAGATTGTCTTCATTGATGGCGCGCGCGAGCGCATCGCCGGTGAGGTAGCTGTGCGCGCGCGCCCATCCATCCGCATCCGGAATCTCGTCCGAGAACGTCGAGGCGGTCAGAACCTGAGCCAGAAGCGGATCCGGATAAAGCGCGTACGGGGCCACGAGATCGTCCAGTTCCTGTGGCGAGAAGGACGGCGGAGGCGGAGCCTGGGCCAGCACGAGCACGGAGGAAATCGAAAACAGTGCAGTAAACGATATCGCACGGGAAATTCGTCTCATTTGATACTCCAGCAGATATCGATTCAATTCCGTGAGGGTTGGTTACTTCCCCGTGCGAATCCACGTCTGCGTGCGGCCCAAAAGCGAGATGCCGAGAAATCCTCTCATAACGAGCTTGTTTCCGTTGCTGGTGAGTTTGAATTTACATTTGTAAACGGAGCCGGTGTCGGGGTCGAGAATATCGCCGCTATCAAACTGGCTGCCGTCTTTCCTCATATTTCGCATGATGACGAGGCCGCGGATGGGCGCGTCCTTCCTGTTGCCCGTGCACTTTTGACAGCGCAGATTGAGTTCTTCCGGTCGAACGCTTGATTCAATTTTCCCGAAATAGAGTCCGTTCTGTTCGTAGATGCGGACAGTTCCGCGTTGTTCGTGGGTCTTGTCGTCGAATGTCTTCCACAGGCCCACGGGCGAGGGTTCAGCCGCCGAAAGCAAAACTGCCGCCAGAGAAAATGCAACAGGAACGAGAGAGAAGAACCGAAGTCTGTGTAGTGTGGCAAAAATCACTTTTCAAGCTCCGGAAACGAGGCTTCAGGCGATTTGCGCCGCTATCCGGCCGGCGCGACCTGCGCCGGCTGGCGGCTTGCCGCATGAAAGATCACGCGGAATTTCGAACCCGCGTTCTCTTTGCTCTCGACCTCGATTTTCGCGCCGTGCGCCCGGACAATGCTGTCTGCAAGCGAAAGTCCGAGCCCCAAGCCTCCGTCGCTCCTGGAGGAATCGGCTTGGTAAAAACGGTCGAAAATATGCGGCCGATGGGCGGGGCCGATGCCGATGCCGAAGTCCTCGACGGTCACCTCCGCGGTTCCGACGATCGAGGACACGGCAACGAGCACTTCGGAATCCGGATGCGAGTATTTGATCGCATTGTCGAGCAGCACAAGAAAGACGCGCCGCAGGGCGGCGTCGTTTCCGGAGACAAGAACTGCGTCGCGCTTAGGGCTGGTCCGTCGGATCCGGATCCGCCGCGCCGCGGCAAGCCCCTCGAGGTCGGCGCAGACGCCGTCCAGAAAAGCGTCCAGGTCGAGAGCGTCCATCGGCATCTCGGTGGCGCGGGCATCGTTGCGGGCCAGAAGCAGCAGATCTTCCACGAGGCGCGTCATGCGTTCGGCCTCGGCCGAGATGTCGAGCAGAGACTCGCGGTAGGATTCGGGCGAACGGGCTCGCCGCAGCGCCAGTTCCGCGCTGGTCCGGATGACCGCCAGCGGCGTGCGCAGCTCGTGGGATGCGTCGGCGGCGAACTGGGATAACGTCTTCACCGCCCCCTCGAGACGGCCGAGCATGGAATTCCAGACTTCTGTCAGGCGCTCGAGCTCATCTCCGGTGCGCGGAATTCGCAGCCGGAGAGAAAGGTTGTTGATCCCGATGGTGCGCGCGGCGGAGGTGATTTCATCGACCGGCTTCAGGGCGCGCCGGCTGAGCCATGCCCCGCCCGCGCAGGCAATGAGGACGACCAGCGGCGCGAGCGCCAGCAGCAGGAGCCGCAGAAGATCGAGGGTGTGGTCGATGGCCCGCAGCGACGAAGTGATCTGGAGCTGGAAGCGCTCGTTTCCGATGCGGAACTGCCTCTGGAGCCTGCGGATGCGCGCTCTGCCCGGGCGGACCTCGTTCGGATAGTGGAATTCAAAGCCGTTGCTGCCGTGGAGCTCCAGATCGTCCGATCGCGGGAGCGCCTGGCAGAACTCCTCCAGTTCGTCCTCAAGCTGCGCCGGGGGTATCTCCGCGGATTCGGCGATGACGTAGGCCTGGAACCGTGCTGCGCTGTCCGCCAGCTCTTCGTCCACTTCGCTCAGCAGACGATGGCGGAGCGAGAGCCAGATGAGCGTGCTGAAAAGCCCCAGCGCCGCGATGAGAAACAGCGCGTACCAGGCGGTGAGGCGAAAACGGATGGAACGCTCGTTCAACATTCGGGCCTTGAACATTCGGGCTCTCTGCATTCAGGACGCCCGCAGGGCATAGCCGACGCCGCGCACCGTATGAATCAGCCGGGGCTCGCGCGTATCCACCTTCAGGCGCAGCAGGCGCACGAAAACCTCGAGCGTGTTTTCGTTGATATCGCAATCGAATCCCCAGATGGATTCGAGGATCGTTTCGCGCCTCACCACGCGGCCGCTGTTGCGAAGCAGAAGTTCGAGCAGGCTGAACTCCCGGGGAGTCAGGCTGACTTCGTCGGACCCCCGGGTGACGCGGCGCGTGGCCGGATCCAGAGTCAGGTCCCCGGCGATCAGGCAAACGGGCTGCGGGATTGCTCCGCGGCGGCTGACGGCGCGCAGCCGCGCGAGCAGAATCTCGAACGAAAAGGGCTTGGTGAGATAGTCGTCGGCGCCCGCATCGAGCGCCCGGACGACGTCCGCGGCGGCATCCTTCGCGGTCAGGACCAGAATCGGCGTTTGATTGCGGGCCGCGCGCAGACGCCGGGCCACGGTGAGGCCATCCAGGCCCGGGAGCATCATGTCGAGCACGATCACGTCGAATTGCGCGCCGCGGGCGAGATCGAGGCCGGCAGCGCCGTCGCGCGCCAGGACCACATGATGGCCCTCTTCGGCGAGGCCGCTCTTCAGCAGGTTGGCCATGCGCCGCTCGTCCTCAACGACCAGGATCTGCATCCAGAATCATCCTAACGAAAATGACCCGCAGGGCGCCTTTCAGCGATTTTTCAGAAACCGATGCTCCACTAAGGGCAGGAATGTATGCCCTGACTCGTGTTGTCTTCGTTGCGGCGTTCGCGGCGCCGGCCTTCGCGCAGACGCCGTCGGCAGGCACGCCGGCCGCCTCACTGACCATTTCGCTGAACGATGCCCTGGCGCGCGCACGGCAATATGGCGGCCAGATTCAGACCGCCAACCTGAACGCGCTGACTGCGCACGAGGACAGCCGTCAGGCGAAAGCAGCTGCGCTGCCGAGTTTGAACGCTTTCAATCAATTCATTTACACCGAGGGAAACGGGACGCCCTCCGGAGTGTTTGTGGCGAACGACGGCGTGCATGTTTATAACGAACAGGCGGTGATTCATCAGGAGCTTCTGTCGCTGGTCCGGAGGGGCGAAATCCGGCGGGCGGCGGCCGCGGAGGCGGTGGCGAAGGCCAAAGTGGAAGTGGCGCAGCGCGGGCTGACCTTCACGGTGATACAGGACTATTACGCGATCGTTTCAGCCCAGCGGAGGCTCGCCAACGCCCGTACCAGCCTCCAGGAGGCGGACCAGTTTCTGGATATCACGCGAAAGCAGGAACAAGGCGGCGAGGCCGCGCACGCTGACGTCATCAAAGCCCAGATCACCCAACAGCAGCGGCAGAGGGACGCCGGAGACGCGGAGCTGAACGTCGAAAAGGCCCGA
>CAZXCO010000835.1:0-2624 GCA_964639095.1 uncultured Solibacteraceae bacterium | reverse complement strand
AACTTCAGTTGGTTCGGGATGCCCATTCTGCAGTTGCCGGAGGACCTCGTCCGCCTGCAGGAAGTTGTTTACCGCCTGCGGCCCGACGTCATCATCGAGACGGGCGTATTTCGCGGCGGCTCGCTGCTCTTTCATGCCACTCTGTGCCAGGCCCTCGGCAAGGGACGCGTGATCGGAATCGATCGCGAGATCGCCGCCTGGGATCGTGATCTTCTTCGCCAGCATCTCCTTGGCCCGCGCATCTCGCTGATCGAGGGAGATTCGCTGAGCCCCGATACGCTCGCGGAGGTCTCCCGGCAAGTGGGCCCCGGCGACTCGGTCCTCGTGATTCTCGACTCCGCCCATACGAAAGAGCATGTGGCGCGTGAACTCGAATGCTACTCGCGTTTTGTCACCCCGGATTCGTATATTGTGGCGGCCGACGGCGGCGTCATGCAGGATTCGGCGCAAACGCCCCGTGGCGATCTGTCCTGGCTATGGGACAACCCCATGGAGGCGGCGCGCGAATTCGCGGCTCACCATCCCGAATTTCAGGAGGAGCAGCCGCCATGGCTGTTTCACGATGGGGAGCTGACTGCGAATGTCAGCTACTGGCGCGGCGGCTGGTTGAAGCGATTGCGCTAGCGCCGCGCAACTTCCGGCTATCGGGACGTGATGTAGAGATCGAAATTCGGCATCTTCCCCAGATCCGCCCGCGACACCTTTTCCGTCACGATGGATTGTTCGTGAAAGAACGGATGCCCGCACGGCGTTGCCATGTAGGGGTCATTGTGCTTCGTGTTGTAGCACCCGAGCAGAGCCAGCCGGGACTTGTTGGACGCATTGTCGTCGGAGCCGTGCAGCGTATTGCAGTGAAAGAGTACGAGGTCGCCGATCCCGAGTTCCACCACAACTTCCGGGCAACGGGCCTTGATGAACTGCAGCCGATCGAGAGAGACGCCTGAATCCTCGCGCTCCTGATCGAATTCGTGTTCGATGCGGCCCATTTTGTGTGAGCCGGCCAGAACGCGAAGGCAGCCGTTTTCGGGTGTTGCCGCGTCGATCGCAATGCTGGCGGTCGCCATGTCGGGGTAGAGGCACCCCATGGAATACCAGTAGAAGTAATCCTGGTGATATCGGAAACCGGGAACGAGCGGGTATTTGAGGGTGATCTTGTTGTGGTAGACGTAAACCCTGTCCCGGAAAATCGCTTCCAGCCGCTCGAAAATCTGATAATTGCGCGTCAGCTTCGCGAAGATGTCGTCGCCTGCCGTGTCGTTCCAGACGAAGATGGTTTCGAACGCGTTGTGTTTCCCGTCTTCTGTCTTGGCGCGGATTTTCGTCAGGTGCTGCTGCATCCTCTCGTTTGTCTGGATGGCTGTTCGGACCGTATCCATTTCATCCGGCGAGAAGACGTTTCTGAGAATCAGATAGCCGTGAGTCCAGAAAAATTCGCTGTCCGCCGCGAGAGTTGCTTCACTCAACAGCCGGGGAGAGACAGTGGGCGCGCTCGTTGCGATGGGCATGATGGGTCCGTATTTTGGAATGTATCACAGGCTGGATTCGGGGCTCTTTGGAAGTCAATCCAACTGTGGAGGAGAAACAACGGAGGGAGGCGCTTTCGCAGAAAAACATGAAGCGCTCAATAAACACACTACCGGCGTCGGACTTCGAAAAGCCCGACGCCGGACGAAGAGTATCAGCTACTGTGCAGCCGGGGGAGCTGTCAGCGGCATCTCGGCTCCGCGGTGGCAGGTGTAGCACGTGACGTGCGCCTTACCATCGGGGAACTTCGAATTGATGTCCTTCACCATGGCAAACATCATGCGAGCGGTGACCTTGGTTGGCTTTTCATCGCTCGAACGATCCTGCACGTGGCAATAGTCGCACATCACACCGAGGCCGGTGGTCGCCTGACGCATTGCACCCGCTGCGAATTCGGCTTCCGAGAGCACCTTCAGATTCTTGTGCGGGGCTCCCCGTCCACGTCCACCGCGCGCCGGTGGTGCCTGCTGGGCAAACAGCACCATCGCGCTGATTGTCAAAAGAAAAAGTAATTGGCGCATTCCCGTACAGTCTATCCCAAATCGAAGCCAGTTGCGACTAATTTTTATTCATCCCGAACATTCTGTGAAAATCCGCCCACCTGACGAATGAGCCGGATCGCCGGCGCTGTCCCGGAACCGCTTGGTGCGCGTCTCTCGTGGCTGTAAAATCAACCACAGCGAGGCAACTGAATGCGAGCAGCCTTAAAAGTGAATGGCAAAGCGCACGTGGTGAACGACGTCGATCCACAGTGTCCGCTCCTCTACGTGCTGCGGGACGATCTGGCTTTGAATAATCCGCGATTCGGCTGCGGGCTGGGACAATGCGGAGCCTGCACAGTGCTCCTGAACAACGTTCCGGTGCGATCCTGCATGCTGCCGGTCTCACGCGCGACGGGCAAAGAAATCGTGACGCTGGAGGGTCTCGGGACGCCCGACCACCCGCATCCCGTCCAGACGGCCTTCATCGCCGAACAGGCTGCGCAATGCGGCTACTGCATGAACGGATGGGTGCTGAGCGCAAAAGCGCTGCTCGACAAGCATCCGCACCCGACTGAAGAGCAGATGAAGGCCGCATTCGAAGGTCTCGTCTGCCGGTGC
>CAZXCO010000834.1:0-8419 GCA_964639095.1 uncultured Solibacteraceae bacterium | reverse complement strand
TCTTCTTCTACTTTTCTTCGGTGGACCAGAACTCGCACGTGTTGTGGGGCCAGCACGAAGCGGAATTACTGAATGTCTACAAGGCCGTGGATGCTTCCATCGGAGAGGTCCTGCAGAAAAAACCCTCGGCCACTGTGATCGTGCTCTCGGACCACGGCTTTACCTCGTTCGACCGTTCGGTGGATCTGAACAGCTGGCTTGAAGAGCAGGGCCTGCTCGTGCTGAAAGGGACGGACGCCATCGACTGGAAGCGCACCCGCGCCTATGCGCTGGGCTTGAACAGCCTGTACGTCAATCTTGCGGGCCGCGAAAAACAGGGCATTGTGCGCAAAGGAGAGGAGAGCCGGGCGCTTGTGGGACAGCTTCGCGCCGGGCTTCTCGCCTTGCGGGATCCCGCCACGGGCAATGCGCCGGTGGAGTCCGTGACGGTGACGAATGTGAAGGGCGCGAATGCGCGTGTGGCGCCCGATCTGATCGTGGGCTACAGCCCTGGCTACAGAGGATCGTGGGAAACGGGTGTTGGAGGAGCAAGCGGGTCCGTCTTCGCGGACAATAACGACGCATGGATTGCGGATCACTGCGTCGATGCGGCTGCGGTTCCCGGAGTCCTCTTCTCCACGAAGCCAATACGAATCGGAAATCCGGCGATCCGGGATCTCTCCGTCTCAGTGCTTGCCCTGTTCGGCATTGCGCCCGAGCCCGCAATGACCGGACATCCGATCTTATGATTCTTATGATCTTCCGGGCAGGGGCTCCCCCGATGATCTGGACCCTGATTCCCGTCAGTGCAATCTACGGCCTCCTGAGCGGGATGGTGTTCCGCCGCTTTTCCGACGGGAGACGCGTGCGCCGCACGGCGAACCGTATGCTGGCGCACCTGATGGAGATGCGGTTGTTTCTCGATACCCCTTCACTCGTGCTGCGCGCCCAGTGGGATCTGCTTCGCGAAAATATCCTCCTGCTGCGGCTGCTCTCAGCGCCGCTTCTGATTCTTCTCGCGGTTTTTCTGACCATTTTTCCGCAGCTCGATGCGATGTACGGCCACGCTCCTCTGCGCGTCGGGGAGTCCGTCATCGTAACCGCACGGATCGGAGACGGCGGGATCAAAGTCGCGCCTGAGGTGACGCTGGAAGCTCCCGCGGGAATCCAGGTCGAGACGCCGGGCCTTTATGCCCCTCGCGACCGCACGGTGAGCTGGAGAGTCCGGCCGCTGGGGCGCACGTCCGGCGAACTCAGGGTCCGCTATTCCGGCGGAATGCTGGCGCGACGAATCGTCGCCGGAAAGGGCCTGATCTTCGGGATGCGGCTTCCGTTTACGTCCCCGGCGATCGCGATCGACTATCCCCGAGTGTCGCCGCTGGGCCTGAACTGGATGGTGTGGTTCCTTCTCATCTCAGGCGCAACGGCGGCCGGCCAGCATCTGGCGGGTTTGTGACCCCGCTTACTTCAGCGGACCAAGGAGCGCCATGATGCCCAGCGTGAACGTATTCATGTCCTTCGAAGCCGGCGAGGTCAGGCCACGATTGAAGTAAGCCTGGTCGGAAGCGTCGTGGCGATACTCGATGCGCGTGATCAGATGATCGTTGTACTTGTATTCGCCTGTGATCGTTCCCTCTTTCAGCACCTGTTTCGTGCCGGTGCTGAAGCCGGTCTTGTCGTTGAAGAATTCGGCGCGGGGCGAAATGGAAAAGTGCTTGTTGAGGTGCCATACGAGCGCACCGGCGAGACCATACCAGTCGTCATATCCACCTCCGATACGGTTGTCCCGCCCATAATCCCAGTTGATATAGGCGTTGATTTTGCTGCTCGGCGTCAGCAGGAGCGTGGAATCGATCAGGTTCCGTTTTCCTTCCGTGGTGCCCTGATGGTTTGGCCCGACGTAGTAGTTCACTGACCATGTGTACTTCGGCATCGTCAGCGCGGAGGTGATCCCGACGTTTTTCATGTCGTTGTTCCCCCACACAGTGTTCCAGGCGTTCACCACCTGCACTCCGACTGTCCATGTCTTTGTGACCGGCGTATTGACGCGAAGCCCCATATGGTAGTAAGGAATGGCCAGCGCGAACAGAAGGGAGCGTGTGTAATTCCAGTTGGAACTGGCTTCGATCACTTCGGCTCCGGCAGAGGTGACAAACTGGCCGTAATCGATCTCGATTCCGTGCATCTTCGGAGGCTTCGCGATGACATACATTTGTTCGAAATAGCGCAGAGGCTGATGGTCGATCGCCGCCGGGTCCGTCGCGTGAATCAATCGCATGGTCTCACCGAAGCCCGTGTCGATGTGGATGCCGAGAACCTTGTCGGATTTGTCGATGGTCAGTTTGACCAGACTCATCTTCGGCTCCCCGTAAAACAAATCGAAATTCTGCAACTGGTTCTTACTGTCGAAGGGATGATTCCAGTTCGCCGTGACATAGCCGTCGGCAAGACCGCTGAAGACCCAGCCGCTGAATTTAGGCGGAGGAGCGGGAGGCGTGGCATCGGCCGGTTTCGCCGCCGTATCGGCCGGCGCCTGAGCCTGATCCTGCGCATCCGCGGGCTGCGGTGTGGAAGGGTCGGCTGCCCACGCGGACAGGGCCAGGGCCAGCAGACAGAGCGGGAATCGCATTCGGTATCCTCCTTGAAATGAACAAAAGTGGTCGTTATTCGTCCCACTTTTATCCGGTTTGAAATGTCCAGTGTAGGTGCCGCAGAATCGGAGGGGGAAATAGATTATTTGTATCGGGCGGATAGCGGAATCGGAGTGTCTGGCTCCAGACTGCAAATAAAAGAGTTCGTCGCCCGATAGATAACTCTGATTGGAACGATTGGAATAATTCGGGCTCCGGCTGCCGGACGGAGCCCGGCGGAGCTAGATGTCGTAGTACAGCGAGAACTCGTAAGGATGCGGCCGCAGGCGCACTGCCTCGGCTTCGGACTTCCGCTTGTATTCGATGAATGTTTCCAGCAGTTCTTCGGTGAAGACGTCGCCTTTCAGCAGGAACTGATGATCCTCTTCGAGGCAGGTGAGAGCCTCTTCGAGCGACCCCGGCATCGACGGCACCGATTTCATCTCTTCCGGCGAAAGGTCGTAAATATCCTTGTCGAGCGGCTCGCCCGGTTCGATACGGTTCAGCACTCCATCGAGCCCGGCCATCAGCATGGCTGAAAATCCGAGGTACGGGTTGCACGATGGGTCGGGCGGGCGGAATTCCACGCGACGCGCCTTCGGACTGGCCGAATACATTGGAATACGGCAGGCGGCCGAACGGTTGCGCCGGGAATACGCCAGATTGACGGGCGCTTCGTATCCCGGAACCAGACGCTTGTAACTGTTGGTGGTCGGGGCGATGATGGCCGAGAGCGCGCGGGCGTGCTTCAGCAGCCCGCCGATATAGTGCAGAGCCATCTGGCTCAGCCCGGCATAGCCATCGCCCGAGAAGAGAGGCTTGCCGTCCTTCCAGATCGACTGGTGCGTATGCATGCCGCTGCCGTTATCGCCGAAGATCGGCTTGGGCATGAACGTCACGGTCTTGCCGTACTGGTTCGCCACATTGCGGACGATGTACTTATAGAGCGTCATGTTGTCGGCGGATTTCACGAGCGTGTTGAAGCGCTGGTCGATTTCGCTCTGCCCGGCGCTGGCGACTTCGTGGTGATGGCACTCGATGACCAGACCGCAGCGCTCCATCGTGTTCACCATCTCGGCCCGAAGATCCTGGTAGTGGTCGGTTGGCGGAACCGGGAAGTATCCTTCCTTGTAGCGCGGCCGGTAGCCCAGATTGTTCTGCTTGCGGCCGGAGTTCCAGCGCCCTTCTTCGGCGTCAACGAAATAGAACCCCGAATGCGCGTTCTGGTCGAAGCGGATGTTGTCGAAGATGAAGAACTCGGCTTCAGCGCCGAAGTATGCCGTATCGCCGGCGCCGGAGTTCCGAAGATAGAGCTCGGCTTTTTTCGCGATCCAGCGCGGGTCGCGCTCGTAGTTCTGTTTCGTGAGAGGATCGCGCACATCGCCGATCATGACCAGCGTCGGGGTCTCCATGAACGGGTCCATAAAGGCCGTTCCGGGATCGGGAATCAGGAGCATGTCGCTCTCATTGATGGCCGCCCATCCGCGAATGCTCGATCCGTCGATTCCGAAGCCGTCGGTGAACACGCTTTCGCTCAGTTCGCTGACCGGGTACGAAATGTGGTGCTGAAGCCCCGGAATATCGGAGAAACGGACATCCACCTGCCGTGCCCCGTTCTCTTTTGCAAACTGCAGAACCTCTGCTGGCGTCATTGGAGCCTCCCGTGTATGTTCTTTTCAGGAAAGACTCAGTTTATCGCGCTCTGAATCCCAGGAGTGGACTGCTTCATCACCTGCAGAATGGGAAAACTTACTGGAAAGATCGCATTAATCACCGGGGGATCGACTGGAATCGGGCTGGCGACAGCGAAGCTCTTCGAGCAGGAGGGCGCGCAGGTTGTCCTCACTGGCCGGAAGCCCGAGGGTATCGCGGCGGCGCGCAGGGAACTGAGTCCGGCGGCGGAGGTCCTGGCCTCGGATACGAGCCGGCTTGCCGAGATTTCGAGCCTGATGGAAGTCGTGCGGCAGAAGTTCGGGCGTATCGATATTCTGTTCGCCAATGCCGGCGTGGCCCGCTTTCAGCCATTCGGCGCAATCGAAGAATCGTTTTTCGACGAGCACTTCGACATCAACGTGAAGGGCCTTTTCTTCACCGTGCAGTCGGCGCTGCCGCTGATTCCGGAAGGGGGTTCGGTTCTCCTGACGGCTTCGGTGGTCAGCAAAAAGGGATTCCCGAATTCGTCGGTCTACGCTGCGACAAAGGCCGCGGTTCGCTCATTCGGACGGACACTGGCGGCAGAACTCGCGCCGCGCGGAATCCGCGTGAACACCTTGAGTCCGGGACCGGTCGTCACGCCGCTCTTTGACAAGATGGGGCTTTCCGCCGACGACATCTCGCAGATGCATGCGCGAATGGCCGGGACCACGGCATTGAAACGCATGGGAACGTCGGAGGAAATCGCGCGCGCGGCGCTGTTTCTCGCCTCCGACGATGCGTCTCTGGTCGTGGGCGCGGAACTCTTTGCCGACGGAGGGCTGGCCGAACTCTAAGGCCGCCGCCTTGCGGTTCACAGCGGGAGCACGTGTCCCTTTGCGAAGACGGCAATCGCGGCCAGCGCGACGAGCAGCGCCGCGAACTGCTGCAGGCAGATGGCGTCGGGCTCCTCGGCCGCATCCTTTGTGAAGAGGCGGTAAGCGCATCCGAGCGTAATCAGCAGGAGCATCGACTCGCCCGTTGCATACCAGAGCAGCGCCGCAGTGCATAAGACGACGATGCGCTGATTCCGGGTCAGCGAGTGAAAGCCGCGGCCGCCGTCGAGCTGCCAGACCGGAATCAGGTTGAAGAGGTTGACGATGGCGCCGAATTGCGCGATTGCCGCCCAGATCCGTGCGCCCGTCGCGAGATAGACGCCAAGGGCGATGACGGCGGCCGCCAGCCCGTAGAGCGGACCCGCGAGGCCGGTGCGGGCGTCCTGTTCGGGCGTCAGGTGCGCGGCGCGCAGCCGGATGAAGGCGCCGAATCCGGGGATGAACATGGGAGCGGAGGCGGCGACGCCATAACGCCGCAACGCCTGCACGTGGCCCATTTCATGGATGTAGATGGAGATGACGATGCCGAGCGCGAATCTCCAGCCGTAAATCGCCCAGTACACACCGAGCGAGGCGAACATCGAGAGCAGCGTGCTGAATTTGGTGAGCCCGAGCAGCAGCAGCTTGCCCTTCGCGAGCACCACCAGAGCGATCGTCTTGATCTTCCAGAGCAGCAATGCGGCCGGCCCGAGGCCGGCCGCGCCCTTGTGGCCCAGCGTCCGCTTTCCATCGGATGGCCCGGCGATCTGTGTATCCAGTTCCGCGATTCGCGCGCTGACGTCGCGACGCTCGGGGGCATCCTCCGGAAGGAGAGTCATCAATTGCGCCCATAGAGAGCGCGCGAGCGCGGAATCCCCGGCCGCGGCGGCAGACTGCGCCTGCGCGGCGAGCTCCTGAATGCGCTGCAGGTGGACCGGCGCGCCGCATTCGGGGCAGGAGAGGGCCACTGTTTCCGTTTGTGAGCCGCAGCCGCTGCAAATCTCGGGGGACATGAAATCGGGTGGCGCGCGCGATGGCCGGCCCCACAGTCAGGATATCCGACGCGGCTGCCGGCTTCTGCAGAACGCTCAGGCGGCCGTGCGGCCGTGAACCCTGGTGTGGTCCACGAGCTTGAGATACGCGTCGTCCCGTTCAGTCATTCTCCGCTGTTGTTCCCCTTTCAGACTGGCGTATTCTGCCAGTTCCGATACAGTCGCTCCATGCTGGTGAGTCAGAAAGTACGCCCGGAGCGCCGTTTCGGCCTGATCCGCGAAGATCATCGATTCGAGGAACAATCCGCAGAGATGCTCGCATTCGTTGCAGTTCATGTATCGGCCTTCTCGTTCTGATTCAGGCAGGACGACTGCCACAGCGCATCATCGGCGCCCGGGAAAAGGGATCCGGAAAGGGATCCGGAGACGCGCCGCCCGGTATTCCCCGGCAGGACGGCCAGGCGATATCCGCAGGAAAGTTCCGTGAGAAGGTATCGCGGACGGGACGGCTCCGGCTCGATCTTCTTCCGCAACTGGTTGATGAATACGCGGAGATACTCCACTTCGTCGCCGTAATCGGGCCCCCACACCGCCTGCAGAAGGCGCCGGTGGGAAACGACCTTGCCGGCGTGCTGGAGCAGGCAGTAGAGCAGCCGGAACTCACGGGACGTGAGATGCGCAACGGTTTCGCCGCGCCGCACCTCGTGACTTTCGAGATCGATTTCGACCGGTCCGAGGGCCAGGATACGGGAACGCGCTCCGGCCAGAAAGCGCCGTGTGACGGCGTGAATCCGGGCGATCAGTTCGTCGATGCCGATGGGCTTGGTCAGGTAGTCGTCGGCGCCGCTTTCCAGCACCTCCACCTTCTCCTGTTCGGTGTTCCTCGCCGAGACGATCAGGATCGGGACCTCGGAGCCCGCACGAATCAACCGGCAGGTTTCGAGTCCGCCGATGCCGGGCATCTTCAGGTCCAGCAGGATCACGTCGGGAGCCTCACGGCGCAGGTCGTCGAGCGCTTCCTCGCCGGTGCGTGCGTCGGAGACCTCGAATCCGCGCGCGACCAGTGCGGTTCGCAGCACGCGCCGCGTCTGGGGCTCATCGTCAACGATCATGATTCTGGTGCTCATTGCAGGGCGGCAGTTCTCTCTCCGCCGGCCGCCGGCAGGGCGACATGGAAGGCGGCGCCGCCAAGAGGCGGACTGGTCACCCAGATCCTCCCCCCGTGGGCCTGCACGATGGAGCGCGCGCTGGCGAGGCCCAGCCCCGCGCCGGATACGCCCCGGCGTGCCGCGCGGCCGCGATAATACCGTTCGAAGATGTGATCACGCTCGTCCTGGGCCACGCCGGGACCGCGGTCCTCCACACCGATGACAATTTCATCCCCCGTGAATCTCGCCGATACGGTGAGAGGCGAACCGTCAGGGGAATACTTGAGCGCGTTGCCGAGAAGTTGCTTGAGCACTCGGGTCATCAGGCCTTTGTCGCATTCCGCTGGAGGCAGCGATTCGGGGACACGAAGCCGGATAGGGCGCCGGGCGGCGAGCGCGCCCATTTCCGCCACGGCAGCAGGAATCAGCCGGGCCATGTTCTGTGGCTGCTTGTTCAGGCGCAGCCCGGCTTCTTCCGCGCGAGTCAGGCGAATGGTTTCCTCGATGGACCGGTCCATGCGATCCGATTCCTCGCGGATGATCGTGAGCATTTCCTGTTCGTACGGCTGGCCGGCGGACCGCCCCGAGAGCAGCGCCGTGACCGCCAGTTTGATGGAGTGCAGCGGATTCCGGATCTCGTGCGCCATCGCGTCGAGCAGCGCCGATTTAAGCTCCTCCGGTTTGATTTCTTCTGAGGTGTGCGGGGGAACGCCTTCAGGATTCCTCGCCGCTGCGTAAAACGCCGCCAGCCCGAGACCGATCCGTGCCGCGATCTCGTTGAGGAGCCGTGCCGGGATTCTTCCGCTGATCGCAAGGCTCCCGGCGAACTCGCCGCCGCACTCGATGGGGGCGAGGGAGAATTTCGGGTTTTCCGTAGTGGTGCGCCCGCAATATGCCATCTCCCAAAGCGCCTCATCGGAGAGGGCGTGAATCGGATTTCCGGAGCGCGCAATCAGCCCCGTGTGCCGGTCGTAAATGGCGGCGCCGTCGGCTTCGAAGATTTCGACGAGCCGCTCCGCAAGGCGGGCGATCGCGAAATCGGGGCCGCGGCATTCGACAACCGCGTCCACCACGCGATGCAATTTCTCGATTTCACACCGTCGTTTTTCGGAATGCGCGGCAAGTGCCGCCGCCGCGATGGCCACCGCCAGCGGCGCTATGGT
>CAZXCO010000833.1:0-1951 GCA_964639095.1 uncultured Solibacteraceae bacterium | reverse complement strand
TCAGGATTCCTGGAAGGTCACCAGACGGCTGACGGTGGATTACGGTCTGCGATGGGATTATGCGACGCAGTATAAAGAGCAGTACGGAAGGCTGGGACAGTTCAACCCGAGCGTCCCGAACGCGAATGCGGCCGGGATGCTGGGCGGCACGATTTATGCCAATACCTGCAAGTGCCAGTTCTATCCGGATACTTATCCGTTCGCGATTGGACCGCGATTCGGAGTGGCCTATCAGCTCAATGACAAGACTGTGCTGCGCGGCGGCTGGGGCGTGAATTATCAGTTCGCTGCGGGAACCGCCGGCGGCATCGTCAGCACGAACGGAACGTATCCGCTCACGGGCGTAAATCCATATGTCAACATTCAGACGCCCGGCGCCATCGTAGCCCCGGCATGGCCGGTTACTGACCCGAGCCGTTTCCCTGCCGCCAACAGCACTCCGGGCACCACGGGTAATGCGCCCGTCGCGGCGGATGCGAATCAGCTCCGTCCACCGCGCGTCAATCAGTGGAGCATCGGCATCCAGCGCGAGATCACGAACAGTTTCATCGTCGAGGCTTCTTATGTTGCGAACCGCGGCGTGTGGGAGCAGAGCGGCGGTTTCGGCAGCACGGTCGGAACGCTCGGCTATCTGAGTCAGATCTCGCCGGCGACATTTGCGAGCTTCGGCCTGTATCCCTATCCGGGATCGGGTCCCGCGGGTTACAACTATGCGCCCGCCGGAGTGAACTGCGCGCCGGGCAATGACTGCGATCGCGCGCTGCTCAGTCTGCCTCTCAGCAATCCGGTAGTTCAGGCCAAGCTGGCTTCAGCCGGGCATCCCAATTTCACTCCCTATCCCGGATTCAACGGGACCACTCTCCTGAGCGCGCTTTATCCGTATCCGCAGTTCGGGAATCTGTTACCGATCGGGTCGCCGACTGGTAATTCCGTATACAACTCTTTGCAGATCAAGATCACCAAGCGGCTGTCGCACAATCTGCAGGCCAGCGGCGCGTACACGTGGGCGAAGGGCCTCAATCGGGCTTTCCCGGAGGACTTCTTCAACTCAGCGGGCAGCCAGTGGGCTCTGCAGCAGATTCCGCCGCAGTCTCTGACCTTCAACGTGACCTACACGATTCCGAAATTCAGCGTTCTGCCAAAGGCCGTCAATTACGGTCTCCACGACTGGCAGATCGGCTTCTTCGCGCAATACCAGAGTGGCCAGTTCCTGCTGCCGCCGGTCAGCCCGACGGCCAATTACCTGCCGAGCGAGGATATTCGGGTCCCTGGGGCGCCTCTCTACTTAAAGGACATCAACGACATCCACAACTACAATCCGTACACGGATGTCGTCCTGAATCCTGCTGCCTGGCAGCCCTGCCCCACCAACTCGGTTTGCGGCGGCGCTTACATCAGCGGCACAACGTCGCTGCCGACGTCGTCGATGTATTACGCCGATTTCCGCGGTCCCCGCCAGCCGAGAGAAAACGCGAATATCGGGCGCCACTTCCGGCTCGGCAAGGAGGGCCGGTATGACCTGTACATCCGCGGCGAGTTCGTCAATATCTTCAACCGGACGATCATGCCGAATCCTTCGACGACCAATCCGCAGCTCAATCCGTCGCGAACCGCGGGCAACGGGACCATCTTGACCAGCGGATTCGGAGTCATCAACGCGTATAATGCTCCGGGCACGTTCCCGGCGCCGACCGCGGGGGCCGTGAACCTGCTCGGCCGCACCGGTACGATCATCGCCCGGTTCACGTTCTGAGCCGGGCAGGAATGCGGAAAACCTGAAATGCGGGTTTGCCGCATTGCGATCACTTTAGCCATGACATTCGGCGGCGCAGCCCTCTGCGGGCTCGCCGCCGAACGTGCTTTTACTCCTTGGCCGGACGCGAAACGAATTCTCGATGCCGGGGCAGGGCATCTGCCTGCGGGGCTCGAAAACGCGAACGAGAGCCGCTGG
>CAZXCO010000832.1:0-2203 GCA_964639095.1 uncultured Solibacteraceae bacterium | reverse complement strand
CGTGTACGAAAAGAACAGCGCGCGCCCGCGCGAATACGAGGTCCGGCTTTCCCGGCAGGCCTTTGCCATGGAGCCGGTATCGCAGGCCCATTCCGTGCAGCAGCCTTCGCACGCGCATCTCGGGCGCCGTATGGGCGCCGCGGATACGCGACATGTTGTAACTGCGCTGCGCCGCGGTGAGGACGTCGGTCATCGGTACGACACACCATTATCGTGCGCCCGGCGCGGTGGAGCCGCTCCGCCGATCCCGCTGCTCGTGATGATCCGCGCTACTTGTCCCTTTTGACGATCAGTTCGAACGGCATGCCACCGGCGTCGCCCGTGAACCTGATGCTGTCGCCGGACACGACGCCTTTGTACATCAGCGTGAAAGGCATGCCGCCGAAATCGAACGTGATCGAAAACGAAATGTTGTCGCCGTCGATCTTACCTTCTTTGATCGGAATGGCGCTTCCGTCCGGTCCCATGGTGGAGCCGGTCAGCATCGCGCCGTCGGCCTTCAGAGTGAATCCGACCGGAATGTCTCCCATCGGCGTGGCCATTGTGCCCGACCACTTGCCGTCCACGTCGGCGGCAAAGGCCGAAATCGCGAGAAGCAGCAACGCCGCAAATGCGGTAAGAAATCTCCCCATCATCGCCTCCCCGTTCGCTCTCCCCGTGTGCAGAGCGATGTGTCAGGGCGATTGTACCCTGAAAATTTGAAGGCGCAAGAAAATTCTGAAAAAACAGCTTGAGAAGGAGAGACCGGCTGCTATGCCCGGGTCGCAGCGTCGACCTTCGCCTGGGCGCGCGCCGTCGCGTCCAGATCGGCGGGATCGACTTTGCTCAACTGTGCGCGGGCTTCTTCGGCGTTGATTTCTTCGCGGCGCTCGGCCGCGTCGGCAAGGATGCGCACGCGCTCGGGCTGCACCTCGACGAATCCACCATAGACGGCGAACACTTTCTCGCCGCCGCCCGCCCGGTACGTCAGCACGCCGCCGGGCATGAGCGCGGAAAGCAGAGGCGCATGGCCGGGCAGGACGCCCAGATACCCGTTGAGCGCGGGCACCTGGACCTCATCGACCTGCTCGTCAACCAGGATCCGCTCCGGACTTACGAGCTGCAGCGCAAGCATTACGCCTTTTCCATCTGCCGGGCTTTTTCGATCACGTCTTCGATCGTGCCCTGCATATAGAACGCCTGC
This sequence comes from uncultured Solibacteraceae bacterium, assembly GCA_964639095.1. GTDB lineage: Bacteria > Acidobacteriota > Terriglobia > Bryobacterales > Bryobacteraceae > BOG-234. The sequence goes on along the minus strand of CAZXCO010000832.1, from coordinate 1,020 downwards.
TCCGGCAGGTTATCGTGTTTGCCTTCCACGATCTCCTTGAAGCCCCGGATCGAATCTGCCAGCTTGACGTATTTGCCGGGGAAGCCGGTGAACTGTTCGGCCACGTGGAACGGCTGCGACAGGAACTTCTGGATCTTGCGGGCGCGCGCCACGGTCTGCTTGTCTTCTTCGCTCAGTTCGTCGACGCCAAGGATGGCGATGATGTCCTGCAGGTCCTTGTAGCGCTGCAGCACGCCTTTCACGGCCTGCGCAGTGTTATAGTGCTCGTCGCCGATCACGCGCGGATCGAGAATGCGCGAAGTCGAAGCCAGCGGATCCACGGCCGGATAGATGCCGAGTTCGGCGATGGGGCGCGAGAGGTTCGTGGTCGCGTCGAGGTGTGCGAACGCCGTGGCCGGTGCCGGGTCGGTATAGTCGTCAGCGGGCACGTAGATCGCCTGCACCGACGTGATGGACCCCTTCTTCGTCGAAGTGATGCGCTCCTGCAGTTCGCCCATTTCGCTGGCGAGGTTTGGCTGATAACCCACGGCGCTCGGCATGCGTCCGAGCAGCGCGGAGACTTCGGAGCCGGCCTGGGTGAAGCGGAAGATGTTGTCGATGAAGAGCAGCACGTCCTGCCCTTCTTCGTCCCGGAAATATTCGGCGACCGTCAGGCCCGTCAGGCCGACGCGCAGACGCGCCCCGGGGGGCTCGGTCATCTGGCCATAGACCAGCGCCGCTTTGGACTTGTTGAAATCCTTCGGGTCGATAACGCCCGATTCCTGCATTTCGTGCCAGAGATCGTTGCCTTCGCGGGTGCGCTCGCCCACCCCGGCGAACACCGAGACGCCGCCGTGCTTCATCGCGATGTTGTTGATGAGCTCCATGATCACGACGGTCTTGCCCACGCCCGCGCCGCCGAACAGCCCGATCTTTCCGCCGCGGAGATACGGCTCCAGAAGGTCGATAACCTTGATGCCGGTCTCGAACATCTGCAGTTCCGTCGACTGTTCCTCAAACGGCGGCGCCGAGCGGTGAATC
>CAZXCO010000831.1:0-2471 GCA_964639095.1 uncultured Solibacteraceae bacterium | reverse complement strand
GCTCTTCGGATTGATCGCGAGGCCGCTCGGATCTTCGCACGGTGCGATCGAGTAATGCCTGACCAGCGCCGCCGATTTCGCATCGATTTCGCCGATCTCGCCCTTGTCTTCGATGTTGAAGTAGACATGGCCCTTGCCGTCAACCTGCGCGAATTCCGGCTTGCCTCCTACCGGAATCGAAGCCGCGTAAATCTGGCTGGTTTTGGCGTCGAATACGGTGGAATCGCCGCTGCGGCCGTTGAACGTCAGGACGCGGTGCGACACGGGCTCGTAGATGATGGCGTCGGGGTTTGTCCCCGTTTTCACCTTGCCGAGGACCTTGAGCGTCTTCAGATCGAAGATCGTCACGTCGTTATCCATGCCGTCGCTGGTGAAACCGCGGCCGAGATCGTTCGCCACCGCGATGCCGTGTACGCCGTTGGTGCCGGGAATCGTGCCGACGACCTTGTTTGCGGACGTGTCGACGACTTCTGTCTGTGTCGCGTGCGACACATAAAGCCGATGGTTGCCACTGTCCACATAGACGTAATCCCACCGGCCGGGTCCGCCGATTTTAATCTTGTCGATGACCTTGTAATTCGGGGGCGCGGCGATCGCAACCACGCTCGCTGCCAGGAACAGAAGGGATTTCATTTGACACTCCTCGGGATTGCGGCTTGCGGTCCGTTGTAATCCGACGATCAGCTTAATGGAGCAAACTGAAGATTCGCTGAAAGGGACTGCACGCGGCGCCCCGGCCGGGCGTCACTTATGGGCATGAAACGATCCGTTCTGGCAGTTGTTCTCCTGGCGATGGCGGCGGCGTATGTGTGGGCGCAATATCGCATTGTGCCGGATAGTATTCATTTCGATGTGCAGTCCGTGTTCCCGCGGGAGGTCAGCCCGGGAATGTATGAGCAGGTGGACCAGAGGACTCTGCAGACCCTGGCGGATCAGGGATGGGAACTGGTCAGCGTGACCCCCTACATCTATCGCAACGAGGAGAGAGGACCCGTTTTGCCAGGCCCGCGGCCGGTGGTGACGCAGACTTATCCGGCGTACTTTTTCAAGCGGCCGCGGGCCAACGGCGCGCGGTAACGCTACCGCCAGGCCGGGGACTTCGAGCCCGCTCCCTGCGGCAGCGCCGGCCGGTCGTCGGGTAGCGCGATCCTGTCCGGTCCATGTGCCTGCACAGTCGCAACAACGTCGCGAAGGATTTCTTCTCCCTGAAAGTCCAGCTCGCGCTTGAGCCGCCGCAGCGCGACGCTGACCACGTCGCGATGCCGGAGCTCGTCGCCCGCGCCTCTGGCGATCAGGTCCAGCCAGAGGCGGTGGGTTAGATCCACGTCTTCCGGCCAGAGCCGGGGCGGATGCGGCCCCAGATTGAAGTACATCGACTGATTCGGATCCGGCATCACCACTTCGAGCGAAAGCGACGGGCGCGGTTGCGGCAGTTCCTCCCAGGCGGCTCCGACGTGGCGGCCCTGTTCCGCTGGCGTCAGGCTGGGCGACAGTCCCATGACCACCCTGGCCGATTGCAGGATCGCCGCGGTTTGCACGACGGCGAGCCAGGGGGTGGTGCCGGGCACCGTCAGCAGTTCCACATGTTTTCCGGCCTTTTCGGCCAGCCCCACGACACGGGAGAAGACCAGGTTTTCCTGATCCGCGAAAACCTGGTCCGGCTCCAGACCGTGCTCGCCCGAGCCCGCCTGGGTCACTACTTTGATGGTGACGACCACGATGTCCTGCCGGCGCGTATCGGTTTTCTGCAGCGTCTTCTGCAGATGCTCGAGATGATGCGGATTGCGCACCGCGACCAGAATATTGCCCGGCCGGATATGCAGCGCTTCGGGTGAGATTTCGTCGGTTGAGTGAAGCCGGAATTGTTCGTTTTCCTGGCCCGTCACATGGGCGGCCAGCGCATGGCGCCTGCGGTTGTAGCGCTCGGAGAATTCAAACACGAGAAAAAAGGCCAGCGTAAATGCGATGCCCGAAACCGTCGCCACCTTCTTCGTGAGCACATTGATCCCGGCCAGCAGAAACAGCGTGGCTGTAATCGTTGCGAGGCCGAGCGGGACTTCCTTCCCGGCGATCCGGAAATTCAGCGGCACTTTCCATTCGCGCGCGTGCGGCATCTTGTAGCGCAGCACGAGGACCGAGAGCGCATTCATCGCAAAGCTCCACGCCACTCCGAACGCGTAGGCTTCGCCCAGCATCTCGATATTGCCGCGGCTGACGACGATGGTCGTCAACTGGAGCGCGGCGATGATATTGATAATGCGGCTGGTCGTGCCGAACCGGCGGTGCGGTTTGCGGAACCACTCGGTCAGAACACCGTCCTCCGCGACCCGGTTCACGACGCCGTTGGATCCGATCAGCGCTGTATTCACGGCCCCCGAAAGAATCAGCACGCCAACCAGCACGACGAACGCGTGAAACGCAAGCCGCAGCCCCAGAGGTCCGGCGAGGAACATCGAGAGGCCGCCGATCAG
>CAZXCO010000830.1:0-6448 GCA_964639095.1 uncultured Solibacteraceae bacterium | reverse complement strand
TCGGCATCATCGACACCGGCATCCAGGCCACCCACGCCGCGTTCCAGGATTCTTCGCTCTCTCCGCCGCCAGGATATCCGATTTGCCAGGTTCTGTTTCCGGGTCTTCTCGGCGACCATTGGGTTGATTGCACCGTTGCTGATGCGACAAAAGGATTTCCCCTGTGCTCGTCGGCTGGCTGTGCTTACACCAATAACAAGATCATTGTGGCGCGCAGTTACGTGCCCATTCTCGCCGCCGGCAGCGCCAGCGATTCGCGCCCGGACGATGTTTCGCCGCGCGATCGCGTGGGCCACGGAACGGCTGTCGCCATGGCTGCCGCGGGCGTGACGAATACGGGTCCGGCGGATACCATCACGGGAGTTGCGCCCAAAGCCTTTCTCGGGAGCTACAAGGTCTTCGGATCGCCGGGGATCAATGACTTCACTTATGGCGACGTCGTCATTCAGGCGCTCGAGGACGCTTACAACGACGGCATGGATATCGTGGTTCTTTCGCTGGGTGGCCCCGCGCTATCCGGGCCTCTCGATACCGGCCGGGCCTGCAGTCTGACTGGCGGGCAGCCTTGCGATCTGGAAGCCTACGCAGTGCAGACGGTCGTCGACGCGGGCATGCTGGTCGTGGCCGCAGCCGGCAACGAAGGCCAGACCGGATTGCCCGGGCAACCCGGTCTGAGCACGCTGGATTCACCCGGGGATGCTCCGGACGCGATCGCGGTCGCCGCGACGACCAACTCCCATAGCTGGGGCAATTCGCTGACGGTGAACGGGCTGGGCACCTATCACGCGCAGTTCGGCGACGGGCCTGCGCCCGCCGGCGTGATCAGCGGCCCGCTCGGCGACGTTGCGAGCGCAGGCGATCCTCTGGCCTGCGCCGCTCTGCCCGCAGGGTCGCTCAGCGGACTCGTTGCACTCGTGCAGCGCGGAACCTGCGCGTTCGCCATAAAGGTTCAGAACGTGCAGGCGGCTGGGGCCGCCGGAGCGATCATTACCAACAACCCGGGCGACGATACGCTCCTCTCTCCGAGCAATTTGAGCGGCTCCGCGATTCCCACGGTATTCATCGGCTACGACGACGGCGCGGCCATACGGTCGTATCTGGCCGGTGACCCGAAGGCTACGGTGAAAATCGACGCGGACTTCGGGTCTTTCGAGGTCACGACATTCAATCAGGTGGCGCCTTTCAGTTCCCGCGGCCCGGCACTCGGGGCAGGCGCGCTGAAGCCCGACATCGCGGCCGTCGGGGTCGACCTCTATCTCGCCGGCCAGAACTACGATCCCAACGGCGAGCTTTATGCCTCCAGCGGATATCTGGTTTCTCAGGGAACCAGTTTTTCGACTCCGCAGGTGGCCGGGGTCGCGGCTCTGGTGAAGCAGGCGCACCCGGATCTGTCGGCCCTCCAGCTCAAGTCCGCCTTGGTCATTACGGCCACGCAGGACGTTACGGAAAACGGCAGGGCCGCGTCGGTTCTGGCGGTCGGAGCCGGCAAGGCGGATGCGGCGGCCGCGGTTGCGACGCCGCTGCTGGTGACTCCGGCCACCGCGTCGTTCGGTATCGTCACAGCCGCGGGGCTGAGCACCGCGATGAACCAGCAGTTCACGCTGACCAATATCGGAACGGCGCCGCTGACTCTCAACGTGTCGCTGACGCACCGCACCGCGGAAGTGAACGCACAGACCTCGATCGATCATCCGAACCTGACTCTTGCGCCGGGAGCGACCGCAAATGTCAATCTCACGCTTTCGGGAACACTGCCCCCGCCGGGCATCTATGAGGGCTTCATGACCATACAGGGCGGGCCCCGCACGGTGAATATTCCATACCTCTACCTGGTCGGTGATGGCGTGCCGAAGAATCTGATTTCCCTCGCGGGCGACGGGGACGACGGCACGGTCGGGCAGCAGAGCGCCGGCGGGTACCTCATTTTTCAGGTCGTCGATCAGTATGGCGTACCGGTGACCGATCTGCCCCTGACCTTCAGTGTGACTTCGGGCAACGGCGCTCTGCAGCCCGTCGCGAATACAACGGACAACTACGGCATCGGTGGCGCCGAAATGGATCTGGGGCCTCAGCCGGGCGCGAATACCTACCTGGTCAAGGCCGGACCGCTCGAAGCCTCTTTTTCGGCAACGGGACGGCTGCAACCTGCCATCAGCCCGAACGGCGTCGTCAACGCCGCCAACTACGCCAGCCAGCCGCTTGCGCCGGGCTCATACGTTTCGATATTCGGCTCCAATCTCGCGGATGTCACGGCCTCTTATACGACACCGTATCTTCCGCTGGCGCTGAGTCAGGTCTCGGTGAGCTTCGATAATCCGAATGTGAGCGTGCCCGGGCACATTGTTTTCGTAAGTCCGGGCCAGGTCAACGTGCAGGTTCCCTGGGAACTCGCAGGGCAGCCTTCGGTTCAGATGAAAGTGACGGTCGGCGATAGTCCGGGAACGGTTTATACGGCGCCGGTTGCGGCTTACGCGCCGGCTCTTTTCGAACTGTCCGCACAAACGCACGACGCTGCAGCCCTCGATGAGAGCAACCGCGTCGTGAGTGAATCCAATCCGGTTGTCCGCGGGCGTATCGTGCAGCTCTTTGGCAATGGCCTTGGGCCGGTGAGTCATCAGCCGGGGAGCGGCGACCCGGCGCCCGCCAGTCCGCTGGCGGTGACGACGGCGACCCCCACCGTCACGATCGGCGGGATGAACGCGGAGGTGAAGTTCAGCGGTATGACGCCGGGAAACGCCGGTCTCTATCAAATCAACGCAGTCGTGCCCGACACGGCGACTGGCCGGCAGCCGGTTACGGTTTCGATCGGCGGCGTGACGAGCACCACGACCTGGCTCTCAATCGAATAGGTCTTCTCCGGCTTGCTGCCGCTTCCGGCGGCGATATTTGAAGCCGCCGGCAAGCGCCAGGCCAAGCGCCAGCAATCCGATCGTGCCCGGCTCGGGAGCCGCCAAATTGTATCCCACAGCGTCAAGCACCGCGATCGACGAGCCTCCGTCGTTCGTAATGTTCAGGCCCGTCTGGCCGGGAGTGCCAAAGGCATTCTGAATGCGATACGCCTCCGAATCCCAGTCTCCATAATCGGCGCTGTCGGGCTGGTTATTGTAGGCCGCGATGTTTGTTACGCCGTCGTCGATCGAGAAGTAGGCCAGGGTTCCGTCTGCCGTATCGAGATAGCTTCGGACGTCAGGGCTCGAATAGCGGAAGAGGTCCGCGGCCGATACGCCCGTGCCGGGATTACCGAGCCTGCCGTTTGTGCAATTCAGGCTCGTGGCAATCGTGGAAGGGTCATTATTCTTGCCGACGATGCAGGAAGCCGTGCCCAGCACTTCGTCTGTCTCGTGCTCCACAGCCGAGTAGAAGTCGTACGTCCCGCTGTCCTGCGTGCCGGAGCGGAAGTACCATGTATCCGGTGCGTTCGAAACCGTGATGCGGCCGTTATAGCAGCCACTGCTTCCGAGGATGCAGGCGTTACCGGCCGCCGTGATTCCAAGTGAGCCCGCCTGGTTTGTCAACCCGAGAGCCGCCGCGAGAGCGCTGGTAATGGCGACGCCGTCGCCATTGACGACCGGATTATTCAGGTCGCCGCCCAGGCTGTTGACGGCCGTCAAATCATTGAGATCGCCCTCGGCCGCGGTGAGGGCGTCGACATAGCTCGTGTAATCAATGTTCGTGAAGAACTGCAGGGTGGAGGCCAGCCCGGTGCTGCCGAACTGGATGTAGATGTTCGCGTTGGCGTTTGTGAAAGTGCTGTTGTAAAGACCGGCAAGTGAACTGTTGAGTGTGCTGCAGATGGCCGAATCAACATTTCCCGCACAGGTGTAGTTGATCTCCCCGGCGAGTGCCGGGATCGAAGATCCCAAAAAAATGGCTGGCCCGAAAAAGAATGCCAGAAAAAGCGTTCGCTGCCCGCTCAAAAAGCTCACCGTTCCTCCCAAGGATCCGTGCGCGGATGGTCCAACTCCGGCTCCGGCTGGACGTTTCAGTCCGGACCGGCAGTCCATCCACTTCCCCGCAGAATAACAGGTTTACCCTTTTGTCCCGCGCGGCGACGGTTCTATTGGAGGTTCCAGCGTACTATAACTCTGGTTTCATGCTCGTGACCCAGCGTTGAAATTCCAGCGGTTCCGAGCGCAAAGAAACGGGCCGTGTCGGGCGCCAACTCGAGCCAGGACGCAGCCAGGATTCGCAGAATATGGCCGTGCGCGAAGAGCGCCACGTTTCCTTCCGGGAGTACGCCGAGGGCGCGGGCGATCACAGCCTGCGCCCGGGCTCCCACCTGTTCGATCGTCTCGCCGCCGGGGACGCCGTCCCGGAACAGCGACCAACCGGGCCTCTCACGGTGGATCTCCGCCGTCGTGCGGCCTTCGTAGGCGCCGTAATCCCACTCGACAAGATTGGGCTCAAGCTGGAGAACAGCCCCAAAACCCGCCAGCGCGCAGGTGCGCCGGGCGCGCTGGAGAGGACTGGAGAGAACCAGCGCGAAGTGGTTACCGGCGAGCCGGGAACCCAATTGGGTGGCCTTGCGCTCCCCTTCGCGTGTTAGCGCAAGGTCGGTCCTGCCGGTGTGGGCGCCGGAACGGCTCCATTCGGTCTCGCCATGCCGGATTAGCCAGAGTTCTCCTGCCATGCTTCCATGTTGCCCGATGAAAGGAGAGCGGGCGAAGATTTTCTTCCTAAAGCGCGGGATTCACAGCGGTTCCCGGTCGGGAAGTCAGGCAGTCTGACCCGCCGCCGGCAGGTCAGCCAGACGCCGCCCGGGCTGGAAGCCGCCGGGTGGGCTGTCAAAAAACTACAAGAATAGATGGTCTCTAAATTAATGGATTTCCATGTGCTCGGAGAGTTCCTGGGAGGTCGGGCGCCCTGCTTTCAAGCTAGGTGTCATGATACTTGACAATTTAAGACTAAGATTTTATGATCTTGTCTAGATCACGATTGATGACGAACGTGAATCCAAATCGCACGAAAGGAATCTGAAGAGCATATGAGTACCGCTGTCACATCGGACCCGTTCCACGGGCTCCGTCTGTTCGAAGATGCCGTCACACGGCTGATGAGCGAGCCCCGGGTGAATCGTCCCTGGTCGCCGGCCGTCGACATTTATGAAACCGAGGACGCGATCAAGCTGAAGGCGGACATTCCGGAGGTGAAGGTCGGCGATATCGATGTCCGCGTGGAAAACCAGACACTGACCCTGCGTGGTGAGCGAAAGTTCCAGAAAGACGAGAACATCAAGGGTCATCACCGGATCGAACGCAGCTACGGCGAGTTCGTCCGCAGTTTCGCCGTTCCTTCGACGGTGGACACGGAGAGAGTGCAGGCCGATTATAAGAATGGCGTTCTGACCATCACTCTGCCGAAGAAGGAAGCGGCCAAACCCCGCCAGGTGAAGATTGCCGTGCAGGAACAGTGAAGCGAAAGCGCAATAAGCGCGTGAAAAGCAAGGCAAGGATCGAAGGCCTGCTCCACGCGGGGCAGGCCTGTTCGTATGCAGTATAAGAGGTATGCAGCATAAGAGGGAAGACAAATGGCATTCCGATTCGATAAGTTAACCCAGAAAGCGCAGGAGGCCGTTCAGCAGGCGCAGGAGATCGCCACTCAGAACGGGCATCAGGCGGTGCATCCGCTCCATCTGCTGATCGCGCTTGCCCGCGAGCGCGAAGGGATCGTGCGTCCGGTGCTGGAAAAGTGCGGCGCGCAGCCGGATTCGCTTCTCACCGAGACCGAGCGGCAACTGAATTCGATCCCGAAAGTGGGAGGACAGCCGGCCGGAATGTACATTTCGCCCGCGATGAACCAGGTGCTTGAGGCCGCCTTCAAAGAAGCGGAAAACTTCAAAGACGAGTACGTTTCCACAGAGCACCTGCTGCTGGCGCTTTCCGAGCAGAAGTATGAGCCGGCCGGAACTCTCCTCAACCGGCAGGGCGCCACCCACGACGAGATTCTGAAGGCCCTGGTGGCGATCCGCGGCACGCAGCGGGTGACGGACCAGAATCCGGAATCGAAGTATCAGGCGCTCGAGCGCTACGCGGTCGATCTGACCGAGCAGGCGCGGCGCGGGAAGCTCGACCCGGTGATCGGCCGCGACGAAGAAATTCGCCGGGTCATGCAGGTTCTGAGCCGGCGCACCAAGAACAATCCAGTACTGATCGGCGAGCCGGGCGTGGGGAAAACCGCCATTGTCGAAGGTCTGGCGCAGCGGATTCTGCGCGGCGACGTGCCCGATCAGTTGAAGAACAAGCGGCTGGTCGCGATCGATCTGGGCCAGATGGTGGCCGGCACGAAGTTCCGGGGCGAGTTTGAAGATCGTCTGAAGGCGGTTCTCAAGGAAATCACGGAATCGAACGGCGAGATCATCTGCTTCATCGACGAGTTGCACACTCTGGTGGGCGCCGGCGGGGCAGAGGGAGCCATCGACGCGGCCAACATGCTGAAGCCCGCGCTCGCG
>CAZXCO010000829.1:0-2801 GCA_964639095.1 uncultured Solibacteraceae bacterium | reverse complement strand
TGAAAGCCGGCGACGAGTGCACGCGAGCGCCGGCTGCAGACGATTGTCTGAAAAACCAGGATTCGTCGACGGAGAAAACGTCACGAGAGCTCAGAATCACGGATCGCTCGATAACGTTCTGCAGTTCCCGGATGTTGCCTGGCCAGTTGTAGGACTGGAAAAGGTCGAGCGTCCTTTTGTCAATCGACCGAATATTCTTGCCTGTCTGGCTCGCGTAGCGCCGAACGAAATATTCGACCAGCATCAAAATGTCGTCTCTACGCTCGCGGAGTGGCGGCACTTCGATGGGAAATACATTGAGCCGATAGAAAAGGTCCTGGCGGAAGGTCCCGCTGGCTGCCCCAGCTTCGAGGTCACGATTCGTCGCTGTGATAACGCGAACGTCGATATGGATAGGTTGTCCCCCACCGACGCGTTCCAATTCCCGTTCCTGCAGTACCCTTAACAGCGCGGCCTGGGTATCGGGCAGAAGTTCGCCCACTTCGTCGAGAAAAATCGTCCCACCGTCGGCAAGTTCAAAACGGCCAAGTCGCCTTTGTGTAGCTCCGGTGAAGGCCCCCCTCTCATGGCCGAATAACTCCGAAGGGATCAAGTCACGGGGGATTGCAGCGCAGTTGACGCTCACGAAGGCTCGCTCGGCCCTCGCGGACTTTCTGTGGATTGCGCGGGCGACGAGTTCCTTGCCCGTACCTGTCTCGCCGGTGATAAAAACCGTGGAGTCGGTGGGAGCCACTTTGGCGATCCGGGAAAGAACAACCTTCAACGGCTTCGAGACGCCAACAATTTCATCGAACATCGAGGTCCGCTCGACCTCGTCGCGAAGAGCCAGGTTTTCACGATAGAGTTGATCCTTAAGCGCCCTGATCTCTGCCTCCGCCCGCTTCTGTTCACTCAAATCGAGCGCAAAGGCGACTCCGTCGTTCCCTGTTGAGTCAATCAGCGCACCGCCCGTCAGAACAGGGACGCGAGTGCCATCCTTGCGGAGGAACTCCTTTTCGTACGGCTGAACCCTCCCAGTGGCCTTTAGATCCACGATCGCGCGCGCGTCTTGTTGGCGCCATTCGGCCGGTGTCAGGTCGGTCCAGTGCACACCATGCGCGACTAAATCTTCACGGCCGTACTGCAGCATGCCGAGAAATGCGTCATTCGCCTCAAGAATTCGCCCATCGAGGTTCCAAATCATGACTCCGACGATGTTGGAGTCAACGAGGCGGCGAACGCGTGCTTCGCGCTCCTGGAGATCGCTATAGAGACGCGTGTTCTCCATGGAGATCGCCGCCTCCGAAGCGAGCAACTTGAGGACAGCCATTCGAGCAGGAGTGAACGCGTGAGGCATGAGATTGTTTTCGAGGTACAGCAGCCCGACCAGCCGGGTCTGTTTCAGCAGCGGGAGGCAGAGCACAGACCGTGAGCGGTGCTCGCAAATATAGTCATCCATTGAAAACGAGTTCTGACTGGACGCATCGTGCAGGAGAATGCTTTCTTTTGTCCGAAGGACGTAGTGAAACACAGACTTCGGTAGATCTGCGGCCGTGACGCGTGCCTGTTTCAGGACCACGTTCACGTTATCACTGCTGGTTGTGGCCTCTGCTTCAATTTGATACTTATCGCCTCGCGGAAGAATCAAGAGACCTCGTTCGGCGCCCGCGTGTTCGATTGCCGAACGCATGAGCGTGTTGATTAACTTCTCGAAAACGATCTCGCCTGACACTGCTTCCGAGACTCTGATTACGGTAGCCAAATCAAGCTGCTCGACGGGTGTCACTATCGTCGCCGAGGAAGCCGGGATTGACTTGTCCACTCTGAGTTGCGGATAAAGCTCTTCGAGCTGGCGAACCTTTCCGTCGGCTCCCCAGCGCAGGTAGCAGGCCCGCGCGTCCCGTAAATAGATCGCCGCAATCTTCTCGTAACCGCGCTCCGCGTAGAAACGCCCGGCAATCTCGTTGGCAATCGCCTGGTTGTGCACGAACCCGTATTTGTGAGCCGCGCGGATGGCCTTGTCGTACAGTTCCTGAGCGTTCAGCACCCGGCCCTCGATGCGGGCGATCTCCGCCCCGACCAGGGCAGCTCGGTCTTCGAAGGTTTCGGGGTTGACCTCCGCCCACACCTGGAGCTGCCGGTGGTGGTCCAGCACAGAATCGAAATGCCTCGGTCTCTGCTCCGGTGTGGCGTGATCCCAGACCGCCGCATGCGCCAGCGCACCATAGAGTCGATACTCCGCGGACTCGAACATTGCCGCCGACGTCCAAAGCAGCGGTTCCGCGTGCAGAGAGGCATCGACCGCCGACGCAAGGTCTCCGGCGAAAAAGTGCGCCTGCAGCTTTCGCGTCCAGTAATAGAACTCGGCCAACACCAGATTAGGGCTGTCGGCCAAGCGACGTTCGGTATCGAGTTCGCTGTATCCCTCATGATCCAGACACCCGAACGTCGCAGTCAGCCCGCGCAAGGTGAGGATCAAACCGAGTTGTGCTCCGCAGCGCTCGATGACCAGGCCGGAACGCACTCGTCTGGCAAATGCCAGGCCGTTCTCGCATTCCTTTTGCACTTCCGCGAGGGGATCCCCGGCGGCGAGGCAAACCGTGACGGTCAGCAGCTCGCACTCGGCTGTCAGATACTCGATCGAGGAGATGAGCCGGTAATTACGTTCCCAGGTCTCTTCTGCAAGAAGGGCTCTGCCGGCCCTGAGATACTTGAGCGCCGAGTCGTATGCTGTCCAGAGTTTCGCGCGTTGGCCTGCGATCAGATTCAGTTGTGCGACGAGCTCGCGATCCTCGACGGAAGTGATGAGATGGGAGCCCTGG
>CAZXCO010000828.1:0-3339 GCA_964639095.1 uncultured Solibacteraceae bacterium | reverse complement strand
CAGACCCCGGCGGACGCCCTGCGCAATCCTCTCCCGGAGATGGTGATGGCGGGGGGGCGCGTCATGCTGATGTCGAATCGCTTTGCGGAATCGCGTGGCGTGCCCGTCTGGAAGGGATTCCATCCAATCCATCTGGAGGGGCGCGGAAGCTGGCTCATTCGCGCCGACGTGCCGCGCCTGTTCCGTGCGGCGGAGACCGCGATCGGTTCCGAGGTGCGGCTGGCAGGGAGACGCGTATGCCTCTGAGTCCTGTCCTGGGTCGCCTGCCGATCGTAATCCTCAGCCCGCACGGCCGCTGCAACTGCCGGTGCGTGATGTGCGACATCTGGAAGACGACTGATGCCGCCGAGATCGGCGCGAGCGATCTCGACCGCCATGTGCGCAGTCTCGAAGGGATGGGCGTCGAATGGGCTGTATTCACCGGCGGGGAGCCGCTGATGCATTCCGATCTGTTTCGTCTGTGCGCCGTCCTGCGCGAGCGAGGCATCCGGATCACCTTGCTCAGCACGGGCCTGCTGCTCGAAAAACACGCGCGGGCCATTGTGGCGAGCGTGGATGACGTAATCGTTTCACTCGATGGCCCAGCGGAAGTTCACGATCGCATCCGGCGCGTCCCGGGGGCCTTCGCGCGGCTGGCAGCCGGTGTCGGCGCCATTCGTGCGCTGCGTCCGGATTTCCCGGTCTCCGCCCGCTGCACGATTCAGCGGCTGAACCATTCCGAACTTCGGGCCACCGTTTCAGCCGCCCGCGAAATCGGGCTGAAGGGAATTTCGTTTCTCGCCGCCGATGTGACCTCGACGGCGTTCAACCGGCTCGAAGTCTGGGGCGCGGAACGGCAATCCTCCGTCGCTCTCGCGGCGGAAGAGTTGCCGGTGCTCGAAGCGGAAATTCAGGCGATTGCCACCGCGGATGAATGCCGCGGCTTCGTTGCGGAGACCCCGGAGAAACTGCGCAGAATCGTGGGCCATTTCCGTGCGCACGCGCAGGGCGCGGATCCCGTCGCGCCGGTCTGTAATGCGCCGTGGGTCTCGGTGGTCGTTGAAGCCGGGGGCGTGGTCCGGCCGTGCTTTTTCCATCCGCCGATCGGCAGGGTCGATGCAACCATCAGCCTTGGCGACGTCATCAACGGCCCCGAAGCCATTGCGTTCCGGGATGCGCTGGACGTCGCGTCCGATCCGGTTTGCCGCCGGTGCGTGTGTTCGCTGAACTGGACAGGCCGCCCTACTCGAGCGAGATAACGACGCCGTTGGGCGTCGTCACACCGCCGACAATCGCGGAGAGCGGCACGTCACCCGTTCCCACTGCAGGGGGAATGGTGATGTTGAACTGGAACAGCCCGGCCTGGGTCAGCCCCGCGAACGCGGGTGCGACGGTTACGCCGCCGATCTGAATATTCAGGTTGCTGGTGGGAAGAACAGGCGCGGCTCCCGAGAACGGCTGCCCCGCGGGAACGTGCGGATTGGTGGGCCCGAATCCCACTCCGAAGAGCTCGACTATGTCCCCGGCCTTCGCGGCCCTGGTGGGGAAGCCGAGGGAGTTGCCCGTTGGCCCGATGATGTCATATGTACCACCGCCAAAGGCGCCGGAACCGTCGTTTCGGATGATGATGCCGGCGACATGTTTGCTGTCGAGCAGGCTCCAGGATGGTCCGAACTGCCCGAGCGTTACGGTCGATGTTGCCGAGCCGAGGGCGTTGGTGACCACAACGGGAACTGTTCCAGCGGCTGAGTCGTCGTCGGGAGCCTGGAGATTAATCTGCCCCGGACTCACAAACCACAAATATGCTGGCTTGTTGTTGACGGTGACGCTGGTTCCGCCGAGTGTCAGCGGGAAATTGCCATCCCAGGTCGCGGTGGTGGAGGCGAGGTTCTGGCCGTAAATTGAGACCCACGATCCGGGCTGGATCGTTGTCGCTGTGCTGTAGACCGGCACAACGCCGCCGGCGCTGATCGAGACAGTGACGGTGTCGGCGGCGGCGAGCTGCGAAGCCATCCGGCTGGCGAAAATCGCGCGCAGAGCCGGCGGCAGCGCCGACTGCGCTGCGGGTGACGATGCGCCCTTCGGCGCGGCGGCCGGGGTCTGGGCCAGGGCAACTCCGGCGATCGCGGGCAACAGCAGGAGCTGGAGACGGATTCGATTGAAAGAAGTCACGGCTGCTTCCAGGCTAGCCGTATCCCCTGCAAACAGTTGTTCCTGAATCGTAAATTTGTTGTAAATCAAAACGATCCGGCTTGCGCGTAGAAAGATGCCAGGCTATGGCTGCCTCAGTTTCTGAGCTGTCTGGCTCACTTCGGCATCTTTTCCCGCGTCGAGAAGAAGCGCCTTTTCCGCCTCGCGGCGGGCCTCGTCGGGGCGGCCGGTCAACGCCAGAAGATTCGCCAGAGCCCAGTGGGGCTTGAACCAGTTCGGCGCTTCGAGCGCTGCCCTCCGCAGGGCCACTTCCACTTTCGACTCATCGTTCTCTTCCGCCGAGAACATTCCCAGGTTGTACCAGGCGTTGGGCGGATTGTCGGCGGTCGAGGTGGCCCGCGCTGCTGCCTGTGCAGCCGCCCCCGCGCAACTGGCTCGCGTGTCCGGATCCACCCCTGCCGCGCCGCATACCTGGGCCAGCCGTCTGGAGCAGTAGAGGTCTTCGCCGGCGCCCGGCAGCGCGGCGCGCGATGAGGCCCGATACAGCGCGATCGCGTCAGTGGCGCCCGCGGATCCGGCCTGAAATCGGGCAAGGCGAAAATCGGCAATGGCCAGCATGACGCCGAACGCGCCGATACAGATCGCAATCGGGGCCGCAATCGCGAAAACATAGCCGGTCCGGATAGCCGGCTGCGGAGCGCGATCCTCGGGATTCAGGGCCACCAGTATGGCGACGACCAGCAGGGTCGCAAAGACCGGTCCAGCGGTGGCGGCTCCGAATATCGCGGCAATCGTCGAGGCGGTGAGTGCCCCGGCCAGCGGAGCGCCGAGTCTGCGCTTCGCACCGGCTACGGCAGCAGCCCCCAGCAGGAGCCAGCCGATTGCGATCAGCAGGCCGGGAATGCCTTCGCTGGTGAGCGCGTCGAGCGCTGTGTTGTGCGGCGATTCATGATAAAAATCCGGCAGCAGCCGGGCCAGATCGACGGATTGATAGCGGGGAAAGATCGCGGGGAACGTCTCCGGTCCGAAGCCGGTCAGGGGCTTCGCCCGCACCATGCCCAGGGAGTCGCGCCAGAGCAGGGGGCGAGCGCCTCCGATGGGCTCGTCGCTGGACCAGCGGACACGCGCGCGCAATCGGATTCCCGCAGGCGAAACATAGAATCCCGCGAAGAGAGCGACGGCTGCGGCTACTGCTCCGAGATGCTTCTT
>CAZXCO010000827.1:0-1591 GCA_964639095.1 uncultured Solibacteraceae bacterium | reverse complement strand
TAAAGGAGGTGCTCGGTTTCTGAGTCAGCCGCGTGAACCCTTGTCTCAGACGAGCCATGCCGTCAGATCGCGATTCAGAAGCGATGCCAGCCGCAGCACGTCTTCACGGTAGTATCCGCAGAGGAATTGCCGGTCCTCGCTGGTCATAACGACATCGGCGGCGCGCTCACGGAAGGCCAGCCGCCGAAACGCCGGGCGGACGGGGGCGGGCACGAGCTTCCGCAAAGGCTGCCAAAGGTTGTGCTTCCGGAGCACACGGAAGAGAGCTGTACTCTGCCCGGTGGCTGCGGCTTCCAGGTGCCTTTGCGAGAGATCGGCCCGGAACGCCGTATCTACTCCAAGGAACCGGAAGATGTCGCCAACGATCGAGTCGAGACCGTCCTGATGGAAATAAATGCGAACAGATTCCGGGGGAAAAAGATCGAAGTACTTTCGGACCTGCTGATAATAGAAGCCGAATTCCAGAAACGGATGGCTCGGACTGAAGTATGGGCCGGCCGGAGCAAGAAAGGTTTGCAGGCATTCATGAAACGGCCTGCAAAAATACCCGTTGGCCAGACCCTGCAAATACTGGGACCATGCACGCTCCACCGGATGCCTCAGCACCGCGATGATCCTCGCCCCGGGAATGCGGGCGCGGATATTCCGGGCTGCTGCCGGCGACCAGAGATAGCAGACGCTGGCTTCGCCGATCGCGATCTCGTCCATCACGCCGTCGAACAATTCGAGATAACTCTCCCACGTCGCACGCAGTCCGCTGAGGCGCCTGGAATCGGACGACGGGGCGGAATCGGCGGCGATCTGTTTTCGATACTCCTCGGGGAAGTTTTCCAGCCTCACCTCCGAAGCGAAGTAGCACGGCTCCTTCACGGGAGACAGAAAGATCTGCGGGTGCTGGCTCAGATAGTGATAGAGCGACGTCGTGCCCGATTTCGGAGCTCCGACGATGAAGAAGTTCGGAAGAGGCATCCGGATTCCGGGTTCACAGGGGCAGGCGGAGCCGGAAATGTGCGCCGCCGCCGTCCCCGTCTTCTACCCAGAGGTCGCCGCCGTGTTCGAGCACGGTCTGGCGGGAAAGCGCGAGGCCCAGCCCCAGCCCGTTCTTCCGCGAGGTGACGAAGGGTTCGAACAGCCGCTCCCGCACGGAGGGTGGAATTCCGGGGCCGGTATCGTCGACCGCCACAACGACGCCGGAGCCTTCACGTTCCGCGCGGATATCGATGTTGCCGCCATTCGGCATGGCTTCCACAGCGTTGGTAATCAGGTTCAGGAAGACGCGCTCCATGCGCGCCCGCTCGAGCGGCAACTCAATCGACTGATCGATGACCGCCCGCACGTTGATCCCCTGCTGGTCCGCGGCGCTGACGCCCACGTCCACTGCAGCGGCGACAATCTCGCTGAGCCGGCAGGTCTCCGGCGCCTGCATGCGCCCGCGCGACACATCGAGCAGCTCCTGCAGGAGATCGTTGATCACGCGCGAGGAGCGATAGATGTTGCCGGCGAGGCGGTGCAACTGGACCTCGCTGAGATTGCCGTCCATCATCATCTCGGCGCCGCCATAGATGGAAGCCAGCGGATTGCGCAGGTCGTG
>CAZXCO010000826.1:0-10761 GCA_964639095.1 uncultured Solibacteraceae bacterium | reverse complement strand
CGCCGCTGACGATTTCGGGCTCGAGGCCAGCCCGCTCGAGCTGGTCGCGAACCGAGGCGACCGTAGCGCTCAGGGCGCAGATCTGCGCCTCGTTCTGTTCCCGGACGTGCCCCGGATAGAAAGCGATTCCGCGCCAGCGGAGCTGCGGCAGCGCGGCCACAGCACGCGCGAGGTCGGGTGCTTCGGCAGGCGTGACGCCCACACGGCCCAGCCCGACATCGATTTCCGCAAGCACGCCGATATCAACGCCGGCCAGACGGGCCGCTTCCGAAAGAAGACGCGCCGCGGCCAGACTGTCGAGCGCGACTGTGACGGCGGTCGTGCGCGCGATCTCCGTCAGACGGCGCAGCTTGGGCTCCCCGATTACCGGAAAGGCGACCAGCAGGTCCGGGGGATCGGCCTGGAGCATTACCTCGGCTTCGCTGACTTTGGCTACCGTGAGTCCGGCGGCCCCGAGCGCAAGCTGCCGGCGGGCGAGAGAGATCGATTTGTGCGTTTTCGTGTGGGGCCGCAGACGCAGCCGATGCCCGGCGCAATAGTCCGCGACGCGGCGGAGGTTGCGCTCCATGATGTCGAGATCGATCAGCAGCGCGGGCGTATCGAGGTCGTGAACCCACATCATTTGAAGCTCAGGCGCAACTTGCTCTGCGGCGTCTTGCAACTGAGGATCAGGTTCTTCGGTTTCTGTTTGCTCAGCGGGAAAAACAGCAGTCCGGATACCGGTTCAGTGGCCGTCTTGTCGGCCAGCATCTTCTGTGTCAGCGCCGCAAGCGCGGAACCGGCTTTCTCACCCGTCTTCATCTGAAGCTTCGTGCCTTCCAGCGGCCGGGGGGAGTCCGGGCTCGAGCGGTTTCCGTAGCTGCGCTCCACGACCATGGCGCCCGCTCCCTCGATCTGGCTGGCGCTGAGGAACGGCCCACTATGGTCGCCCGTCGATTCCGAACGCAGGATGAAGTCGTCGAGGTGGACCATGTAGGGTTTGCCCCCTTTGGGCGCGATCTGCACCTCGAGCACGGTGTAATCGCCATTGAAATCGGAACCGAAATCCTCTTTGAGCTGGTCGGGACTGAGAATGGTTGCGGAGATCGAGACCGTCGCATCCTCCACCTGGCCCTGAGGGGACTTCTTGCCCGCCCCTGCCACGAGCACGCAGACCGCCGCCGTGGCGCAGAGCAGGCGCAGGGACCGGGCGCTCATTGAAGGGGAAGCCATTGAAACGCCGCCACCCCGATAGCCGTGCCGATGAGGACACCGACCAGCACGTCGCTGAGGTAATGCAGACCGAGAATCACGCGCGACGCCGCCACGCTGAGCGCACAGAATATAAGGCCCACGATCAGCGCCGGATAATAGAGCCCGAGCGAGACGGCAATCGCAAAGGCGGTAATGGTGTGGCCGGACGGAAAAGAAAAGCGGTCCGGCGGCAGCAGAATCGACCAGCAGTGCGGCTCGATCGCGCATGGGCGTTCGCGGCCGATGATCCTCTTGAGAATGAAAAAGGTCAACTGGCCGGCGCCAACCGACGCGAAGCCGGCTTCGAGAGCGTCGAAGCGGCGCGATCCGCCCCAGAAGTACAGGATGGCGCCGATCGCACTCCAGAGCCAGCCATCCCCGCCCCGTGACGCGAAAACCATCCATTTCCGAACCCAAAGGGGCGCCTCCCAGTGGTTCAGGCGCAGCATGATTTTGCGGTCGCCCGCGGTGATGAGCCGAATCATAGCGCTCTTTTAATTGTACGGTTACAGCCCGCATGGCCAGCGGGCGATCCGTGCAAGAATCGGTAGGAATGCACACAATCGAGCTGGTCTTCTTCGACGCCGGCGGGGGGCATCGAAGCGCGGCGAACGCATTGTGCGAAGTGACGCGGACCGAGGGGCGTCCATGGGACATGCGCATGATGAATCTGCAGGAGCTGCTCGATGAGATGGATATTTTCCGCAAGCTCACCGGTCTGCGGCTGCAGGATCTCTACAATCTGATGCTGCGGAAGGGATGGACCCTCGGTTCGCCGGCTCTGATGAAGGGAATGCACGGTGTGATCCGGATGTTCCACTCGAAGCAGGTGCGGCTGCTCTCAGATTACTGGCGGAGCCGGATCAAAGAGGGCGCACCGCCGGACCTGGTGGTTTCCGTGATTCCGAACTTCAATCGCGCGATTTACGAGTCCCTGCGGCTGGCCCTGCCCAAAACGCCCCTGGTGACCATCCTGACGGACATGGCCGACTACCCGCCGCATTTCTGGATCGAGCGGCAGCCGCAATACTTCATCTGCGGCACCGGGCGCGCTTTCGAGCAGGCGCTCGCCCTGGGACATTCTGCGGAGCGCGTTTTTCGTACTTCGGGGATGATCCTGAATCCGCGATATTACGAACCGGTTACGGTCGACCGCGGTCCGGACCGTGCGGCGCTCGGTCTCGACCCCGACCGCCCGACCGCGCTCATGATGTTCGGGGGTGAAGGCTCGGCAGTCATGCTGGACATCGCCGCGAAGCTCGATGCAAGCGGGCTCGACGTGCAGCTCATCACCATCTGCGGGAAAAGCCGGAAGCTGGAGGCCGCGATGCGCGCGATGCCGCGGCGGATCGCGATCCACGTCGAGGGATTCACCCGGGAAGTCCCGCGCCTGATGCGGCTGGCGGATTTCTTCATCGGAAAGCCGGGGCCGGGCAGCATCAGCGAAGCCGTGGCGATGGGACTGCCCGTGATCATCGAGCGCAACCATTGGACGCTGCCCCAGGAGCGTTTCAACGCCGAGTGGGTCGAGCAACAGGGCGTCGGCATTTCGCTCCGGAGCTTCCGGCGGGAGATTGTTGCGGCTGTAAAGAGAATGCTCGATCCGGAGAAGCGGTGCGAGTTCCGGAAGCGCGTCGGGGAGCAGCGGAATCGGGCTGTGTTCGAGATTCCGGAGATTCTGGAGAGGATACTGGCGGAATCCGCGGCCGCGGGGTGAGCCCGCGCCCGAAATCACTGGTGGAACGACACTCCGGCGAAGCTGACGACGCTGTGGGGGTCGATATTCCACTGCTCGTACCTTTCGAGTGAGCCGCGCACGCCCGGCATGGCCTTCAGGAATGTGTAGAGCGGCGACGACCCGCACCACTTGAGGTCGTCGTGATTCTGCTGCACCAACTCCCAGAAGCCTGCCGCATCCCCGGCCATGACGCAATCCACCCGCTGGCGGTCGCGCCCGCCGACGGCGAGCATACGGTCCTCGTTGGCGCGCGCCTCGAACGGGTCGCCGTAACGCCGTCCCATATGCGCCATGTCGATTCCGAGAACCCACAGCAGCCGGCGGCCTTCGCGCGCGGCGATCTCGCCCAAAGCGCCGAGGAACCGGTTTACACCCTCATTGGCTTCGGGTTTCCCGCCCTGATACAGACTCTGTGCATAGGGGCCGCAGAGAATCGGCAGAACATTGATATCCGGTCCCAGGATCGATTGCAGAAAGACCACCTGAAACTCGATGGAATGCTCGACGGCGTGGCAATAGTCCTCTGTCGCGATCGCCCCGGGCGCCTGGCGTGTGAGCTCGTCGACGAGTGCATGATCCGTTCGCGATTCGCCCCAGGGCGTGACATAAGGCTTGCGGGTCAGTCCGAAGCGTTCCGGCGCGCCATAGTGGGAGGTGCCCAGGATGACGAAGGTACGGTCTCTGTAACGAGTGCCGAGCTGCCGGTAAGCGGCGCGATAGGATTCATAACCGCCCGATGGGCTGACATGCGGAGCCGCAATCGCCACAAGGTTGTCCGTTTCGGCGGGCGGGGTATCCCCCATCCAGAGATTCATCGTTTCCCGCAGCTCCCGCTCGTCCTCGGGATAGGCCGATCCCGCGTGCGAAGGCTGCCGCGCCGGCGCCTTTTGAAAATCGGCTTCCCGCCGGGTCTTCAAGGCATGGAACGTTTCGTCTTCCAGAAATCCGCTGCGGGTGAGAACGTCGATGAGCTGCGTCTGGATTTCGCCGACATCCAGTTGCCCGAGCGTTTCAACCAGCTTCGCGCGCAGATCGAGTTCCGTCTGCTGCCCGTCAAAGCAGGTCAGGCACTGAACGAGAGGAGGCGGAATGATGAGGACTGCATCGGAGTATTGGAACGTATCGCGGATCAGGAGTCCGGGGCGATCCTCGACTGGCGAGGGCATAAAGTCCAGATCGCCGCGCAGCCGGGGCAAAGAAGACGGCACGGGACCATCGTAGCCTGGCCGGATTTTCCGTGGTTTCCGCGTCCGCGCCGGCCAGGCCGGTCACCGGATCGGCGCCGGATTTAACATAACGTCAGGGGATGCCGGACATCAGTTTCGCGTTTCGCGCGCTGCGGTCGCGCAACTACCGGCTATTTTTCTCGGGCCAGAGCATCTCGGTCATCGGCACGTGGATGACGCGAATCGCCACGAGCTGGCTTGTCTACCGGCTCACGAACTCCCCTCTGCTTCTTGGCCTCTCGGGTTTCGCGGGCCAGATTCCCTCACTTCTCCTGGCTCCCGTGGCGGGTGTTCTCGTCGACCGCTGGGACCGCCACCGGACGCTCGTCGTCACGCAGGCGCTTTCCATGGTGCAGTCGTTTCTGCTCGCCTGGCTCGCGCTGGCCCGCATCATTACGGTCTGGGAGATCATTGCTCTACTGCTGTTTCAGGGGCTCATCAACGCTTTCGACATGCCTGCCCGGCAATCGTTCATCGTCCGCATGGTGGATGACCGGGCCGACCTTCCCAATGCCATCGCTCTCAACTCTTCGATGGTCAACGGGGCCAGGCTGATCGGTCCCGCAATGGCGGGCGTGCTCATCGCCGGCGTGGGCGAGGGGTATTGTTTCCTCATCGACGGCATCAGTTATATCGCCGTGATTTTTTCGCTCCTGATGATGCGCGTCGCACCGGAGCCTGCGAAAAAGACCTCGCGCCGCGTGGTGGAAGAACTGCACGAGGGCTGGCGCTACGTCACGGGTTCCGTCGCCATCCGTTCGATCCTGCTGAACCTCGCGCTCGTGAGCCTTTTCGGGATGCCCTACGCGACCCTCATGCCGATCTTCGCCAGCCGGGTTCTCCACGGCGGCGCCAATACGCTGGGATTTCTGATGGCAGCCGCGGGAGTCGGCGCGCTCGTCGGCGCGCTCCATCTCGCAACCCGCAAAAGCGTGGTGGGGCTGGGACGCCGGATCGTTTTCAACACCGCGCTGTTCGGCGCGGCGCTGATCGGCTTCTCGTTCTCGCGGTCGCTCCCGGTTTCGCTGGTCCTGCTGATGTTTGCGGGCGCGGGCATGATGCAGCAGATGGCCGCAAGCAATACGGTTCTGCAAACCATCGTGGACGATTCCCGGCGCGGCCGCGTCATGGCCTTCTACGCAATGGCATTCCTCGGAATGACGCCGTTCGGCAGTCTGCTTGCGGGAATGCTGGCGAACCGCATCGGGGCGCCGTGGACCGTGACCATAAGCGGCGTTGCCTGCCTGATCGGGAGCACCTGGTTTGCGCTGCAGTTGCCGAAGATCCGGACGTTCGTCCGACCGATTTACGTGCGCATGGGCATCCTGCCCGAAGCAGCCGTGGGCGCCCACCAGGCGGCTACCATCGCGGAGCCCCCCGAGGCCTGAACTGGCAGACCGGAACAGCCTCGGCTATTGCGTCTCGAAGCGGTAGCCGAAGCCGCGCACCGTTACGAGAAAGACAGGTTCATCGGGTTTCTCTTCAATCTGCTCCCGCAGGCGGCGGACGTGCACGTCCACTGTGCGCGGCGTGACGAAATGCTGCTCGCCCCAGACCTCACGCAGCAGTTGTTCGCGTGACCAGGCGGTCCCGGGATGGGTCAGAAAAAATTCCAGCAGCTTGAACTCGGTCGACGTCAGCTCGATTTCCCTGTCGTCCTGGTAAACACGGCGCGCGGGCCGATCGAGCCGGAACGGCCCCATGCTCAGGCCCGCGTCCGGAGGGGCGCCGCTCTCCTGCCGCCGCAGATGGGCTTTGATCCGCGCCACGAGCTCGCGCGGGCTGAAGGGCTTCGTAATGTAATCGTCGCCTCCGATTTCGAGGCCGAGAACGCGATCCACCTCATCGGAGCGGGCGGTCAGGAAAATGATGGGCGTCTGCCCGAGCGTGGCTGTGCGGCGAATCTGCCGGCAGAGGTCGAAGCCGTCCTGGCCGGGGAGCATGACGTCGAGAACAATCAGGTCCGGCCGCCAGGTTTCGAGTTCCTGAAGAGTCTGCCCCGCCCCGTTCAGGATCCGGACGTCGAAGCCGCCCCGGGTCAGGTTGTACTCGATCAGCGAGGCCAGTTCGGCTTCGTCTTCAACGACCGCAACTTTTCTGGACATGATCTCAGGCCGATCGCTCCGCCTCACACGCCGGGCAGGTACAGATGCGGCGCAGATAATCGTAAGAATAAATCCCTGTGTTATGCCCGTCGTTCCAGGCGATGCGGAGCGCGTAATTGCCCACCGGTTCGATGTTGACCATGCGGTCTTTGGGCTTGTACATCGGAAAAAGCGTGGCGGGCGTCTGCTGCCCGGCGCTCCGCTTCGGCCGCGGTTCCGTGCCGTGCGTACCAGCGCATGTCGCGCAAGGGCACCAGTCGCGCAGGTACTCCACGGTGTAGGAGCTGTGGTGGCCATCTTTCCAGTCGATCTCGATGCCCTTCGATTTGGAGATGGCGATGTGTTCGGGGTCGGTAGTTTGCACGGTCATTACTTCAAAGGATTCTGTTCAGGCGCGGGGCTGATCCGCTTTCATGGATTGGCGTTCATTGGTTGAGGAGGCGCTCGACGTCGCGGACACCGGAAATTCGCCGCATTGCGGAGCAGAGCTTTTCGAGCTGCTTCTTGTCCCGCACGTCGACCGTCATCTCGACCAGAGCGGCGTCGTCGCTCGCGTTCACTTCCGTCTTCGCTTCCAGACTGCGGACGTTGGTGTTCTCGTTTGAGAGCACGGTCGTGAGCTGATGCAGAAGGCCGGGACGGTCGTCGGTATGAACCACGATGCGGACCGGGAACGAATCGCTTGCGTTGCGCGCCCAGTCAACCTCGATTTTCCGTTCCGCATCATACATCAGATTCGTGACGTTGGGGCAGCTTCGCGAATGGACGGCGATGCCTTTGCCCCGGGTGACGTATCCGACGATGCCTTCGCCGCGGATCGGGTTGCAGCACTTGGCCCGGTAGACCATGACGTCGTCGATGCCGTGCACCTTGATAACGGCATCGTCGTCCTTCCGTTTGCTTTCCTTGCCTGTAGCCGGTTCGGCCGCCGGAGGAGGAGCTGGCTCCTCGACGATCTGTTCGGGCGCGGATTTCTGCAGCACCTGGCGAGCGGAAAACTTGCCGTAACCGAGGCTGGCGTAGAGATCTTCCACCTTCCCGAGACCGTATTCGCCGGCGACGCGCTCCAGTTCGCTCCTCTGGATGCGATTGAGATGAACGCCGAGGCGCCGCGCTTCCCGCTCGAGATAGTTCTGGCCGATTTCGATGGCCCGCTCGCGCTCATTCTCGTTGATGATGTGCTTGATCTTGTTTCTTGCGCGCGAGGTCTTGACGATCAGGAGCCAGTCTTTGCTCGGAGCGTGTCCGGCCTGCGTGAGCACATCGACAATGTCTCCGTTGCGCAGAACATAACGCAGGGGCACGATGCGCCCGTTGACCCTGGCCCCGGTGCAGGTGTTTCCGACTTCGGAGTGAACGGCGTACGCAAAATCGATGGGGCAGGAACCGGCGGGCAGAACGATGACGCGGCCTTTCGGGGTAAAGCAGTAGACTTCTTCCGGGTACAGGTCCACTTTGAGCGTGGACATGAACTCGCCCGGGTCGCGCATGTCCTGCTGCCACTCGACCAGCTGACGGAGCCAGGCGACACGCTGATCGTCCTGCACGCCCCGCTTGCCCTCCTTGTATTTCCAGTGGGCGGCGATGCCTTCCTCCGCGATGCGGTGCATCTCCTCGGTGCGGATCTGGATTTCGAAGTGCCTGCCTTCGGGCCCAACCACCGACGTATGCAGCGATTGATAGAGATTCGGCCGCGGAATCGCAATGAAATCCTTGATCCGGCCCGGGACCGGCGACCACTCGTTGTGGATCACGCCCAGGGCTCCGTAGCAGTTCTTCACCGAGTCGGTAATGATCCGCAGCGCCAGAAGATCATAGACCTGATCGAGCGAGATCTTCTGCCGCTTGAGCTTCTGGTAGACGGAGTAAGCGCGTTTCACCCGTCCCTCAACTCGCGCCGGAATGCCTTCGCGGCGGAGCTCGGCCTCCACGGTGCGGCGCATCCGCTCGAGATACTGCTCGTTGGCGCTGCGCTGCGTTTCGATGGATCGGGAGATCTCTTCGTAAGCTTCCGGATCGAGGTGCCGGAACGCGAGGTCCTCCAGCTCGCCGCGGACTTTACCCATTCCGAGGCGGTGGGCGATGGGCGCATAAATTTCGAGGGTCTCCCGCGAGATCCGTTCCCGCCGCTCGGGGCTGAGTGAGCCGAGGGTCCGCATGTTGTGCAGGCGATCGGCCAGTTTGACGATGATGACGCGTATGTCATTCACCATCGCCAGAAGCATCTTTCGATAATTCTCAGCCTGTCGGTCCTCGGCCGAGAAGAAATCGATCTTGCTCAGCTTCGTCACGCCGTCGACGCAGCGGGCGACTTCCTCTCCGAAATTCTTCTGGATATCCGCGGTCGTGACGCTGGTGTCTTCCACCACATCGTGCAGCAATCCTGTTTCGATGCTGACCACATCCATGCGCATCCCGGCCAGGATATTCGCCACCGCAAGCGGATGGCTCATATAAGGTTCGCCCGAAGCGCGCTTCTGGCCGAGATGGTACTGAGACGCGAACTGGTAAGCCTTCTCGATCGGAGAAAGGTCATCTTTCGGACGAGCCTCCCGCATCGTGGCGATCAGTTGCCCAAATTCCCGCGTTTGAGCAGTTTCGGCCTCAGGCGGCACGGACAGCGGCGCAGGCACGGCTACGGCAGGTTCAGACCCGGTCACGGGGGGCACACTTTCATTCTAAAGGTTTCGTCTCGTACAGAAAGGATTCACTTTGCGCAAACAGGATTCACCGCACCAACGCAAAAGCGCCGGCCCTGGGGCCGGCGCTTGCAGACAACGTGCTCGCTTCAGGTTGTCGGGAGCCCGAGACTACTGAGACTGCTCCGCAGCGGCAGCCTTCTTCGCCGCCTTCTTCTTGGTGGTTTCCAGCGCCTTCTGAACCCAGCCATCGGCTTCCTTGATATCTGCTTGATACTGGTCCTTCGTATCGTCGAGATCGGCGCGGTAGCGAATCAGAAGGTTCATGTAGGCCATCGCGTTCTCGTACTCAGGATCGATTTCGAGCGCTTTCTTCTCGTCCTCGATGCCGTCGGTGAGCTTCTGCCAGTACTTGGTCTTCAGGTCGGCCTTGATATCCGTGTCCTTCTTGTTCTTCGGCGGCTTCAGCGGCCCCGGATCTTCCGGCTTCAACCCCTGCGTGGCGCGGGCTTCGCGATAGGAAGGAACAAACTCCGTCCACGCGATGACGCCGAGCGTATAATACGCCTCCTTGTTCCTGGCATCCGTCGCGATGACCTTCCGGTTCCAGTCGATCGCGTTTGGATAGTCCTTCATGTTGTAGTACAAGTTCGCCAGCGACTCCATGGCAATCAGCTTGTTCTTGTCGTCCAGATTGGAGTTCAGAGCCGTCTGGAACTCCTGCAGGGCGGAAGTTGCGTTCCGTTTGTTGTCAGGAGCTTCGGAGCCGGGCACATACTGGGTCATATAAGCCGTGGCCAGATAAAGACGGGCGGAGGGAAGATCGGGATCGAGGTCGATCGCGGTCTTGAAAGCATCGGCCGCCGCCGTGTACTGGCCTGCCCGGAAGGCGTTGACGCCCTTGTTCAGGTTGTCGCGCGCCTTCAGCTTGTTGCAACCGGCGCTGAATACAGCGAGCGCCACCAGAGCGCCGGCCGCAGCCAGCGTGCCCGCCGGCGTACGTCCGAATTTCCGGTCCCGGTTTACCCGGGGTACGAGAATGGCCCGCATTACTTGCCTTCCTCCACCTTCGGCGTCATCAGGCCGACTTTATCGATCCCCGCGCCATGAGCGATATCGATCGCCTGAGCGACTTTCTGGAATTCGAGATCCTTATCGCCCTTCACGAACACGACCTTTTCAGCGCGCGTCTTGAAGATATTAATCAGCTGATCGCCGAGCTTGTCCCAGGTCGAATCGGTCTGATTGATCTTCACGTTGCCCTGGGCATCGATCACGATAACCACGGTGCGATCGTTGTCCTGCTGCTGTTTCTGGTTCGGAGGTGGCGGCTGAGGCGCCAGAGCGTCCAATCCGTGCGGCGACACGGGTGAGATCGCCATGAAGATAATCAGCAAGACGAGCAGAATATCAATCATGGGGGTCATGTTGATATTGGACTGTGGGCCGCTTCCGCTGCCCCCGACTGCCATTCCCATAAATATTGCTCCTTAAGAATTCTGTTCGAACACCACGCCGTCGCTGCCTGAGCTAGCTCTTGGGCTTTTCCGGGACTTTGTTATCGAGGATCTGCTCCGTGAGCAGTCCGACATCGTCCACTCCACCTGCGCGCAGGTTATCGACAACGTCTTCCACCGTTTCATACTTGGACCGCGCATCCGCCCGGATATACACCACCTTGACAGGCCGGTCGGCAAGCAGATCTTTTACCTTGGGCGCCAGTTCATCCGGCGTCACCTTCTGCAGTCCGGGACTCAGAAACGTCTGACCGTCGCGTGTAATCGCCACGATGACAGCGTCTTCCTTGTCCGCGTCCGGCA
>CAZXCO010000825.1:0-3873 GCA_964639095.1 uncultured Solibacteraceae bacterium | reverse complement strand
CTGACGAAACAGCAGATCTTCGAGATGTACTGCAATCAGGTCGATCTCGGCTATCGCGGGAGCTTCACGCTGCGCGGATTCGGCGAGGCTTCGCAGGCTTATTTCGGAAAGGACATCCGTTCGCTTACGCTGCCGGAGGCGGCCACCCTCGCGGCCATCGTGCGCGGCGCCAGCTACTACAATCCCTACCGGCACGGCGAACGGGTGCGCGAGCGCCGGAACACCATTCTTGGCCTCATGCGCCAGAACGGCTTCATTAACGATCGCGATTATGCCGTCGCCGCCGCGACGCCCCTCAAGCTGGTCACCGGGCCGGCCGAATCGAGCGACGCGCCTTATTTCGTCGATCTGTTGAACGACGATCTGGAAAAGCGTTTTCCCAATTACGATTTTCACGCCCGCGCCGCCCGCATCTACACCTCGCTCGATATGAATCTGCAGCGGGCCGCCAACGAAGCGGTCGCCGCCGGCATGAAACAGGTGGATGAGCTGATTCGCAAACAGAAGCGGTTCCGGAACGCTCCGTTTGTCGAGCCGCAGTGCGCGTTGATCGCGCTCGACCCGCACACGGGCGAGATCAAGGCGCTGGTCGGCGGCCGCAATTACGGCGCCAGCCAGTTGAACCGCGCGGTTGC
The DNA here is from genome assembly GCA_964639095.1 of uncultured Solibacteraceae bacterium. Lineage (GTDB taxonomy): Bacteria > Acidobacteriota > Terriglobia > Bryobacterales > Bryobacteraceae > BOG-234. Next base: position 3,238 of record CAZXCO010000825.1, on the reverse strand, counting down.
CGAGCGTCCGCCGGGATCGATCTTCAAACCCTTCGTCTATGCGGCAGCCATGAATACGGCGGTCGCCGGGGGCACCCGCACCCTCACGCCCGCCTCGATCGTGGTGGATGAGCCGACCACCTTCGAATTCGACGGCAAGGACTATTCACCCGATAACTTCGAACACGAGTTCTACGGGCCCGTGACGCTCCGCAAGGCGCTCGCGAAATCGTTGAACGTGGCGACCATCAAGGTTGCCGAGATGGTGGGATACAGTTCGGTGGTCAATCTCGCGCATCGGGCCGGCATCAGCGAGGACGTCAAGGCGACTCCCGCGATGGCGATCGGCTCCTACGACGCGACGCCTCTCGAAATGGCGGGCGCCTGGACCGTTTTCGCCAATCATGGTGTTCACGTGCAGCCCACGTTTGTCTCACTCGTGAAAGCCGCGAACGGGAAAGTGCTGCTCGATCAGAAGCCCGAGGCGAAGCCGGTGCTCGATCCGCGAGTCGACTACCTCGTGGTCAGCATGCTCGAGGAGGTGATGCGCACGGGCACCGCCGCCAGTGTGCGTTCCCGGGGCTTTACGGCGCCGGCGGCGGGCAAAACGGGAACCTCGCACGATGGCTGGTTCGCCGGGTTCACGTCCGATCTCCTTTGCGTAGTCTGGGTCGGCTTCGATGACAACCGCCAGCTCGATCTCGAAGGGGCGCATTCCGCGCTGCCGATCTGGACAGAGTTCATGAAGCGCGCGCTCACGCTGCGCCAGTACGCCGATGCCAAACCGTTCGATGCTCCCGACGGGGTCGTGACGGTCACCATCGATCCGGAATCGGGAATGCCTGCCGGCCCGCAGTGCCCCATGCAGGCTCCCGAAGTCTTCATCGCCGGTACCGAGCCGGTGGGCGCCTGCCCCCTCCATGGAGGCAAGGGCGACCGGACCACGGTCTCGGGCTGGGATATTCCTTCTCCGGGGCAACCTCAGAATTCCGCGGCTCCGCTCCCCATCCAGACCCCTCCCGCGCGGCGGGATAATAATGGCAGTATCCAGGTTCAGCCGGCGCCGAATCCGGTGACCAGCCAGGTCGCTCCGGAGGCAACGCCGGCGCCCCCGGAGAAGCCAAAGAAGAAGAAAGGCTTCTTTGGCAGGTTAAAGGATGTATTCCGATGAAGTCGTTGTTCAGGACTCTGATCCTTTCCGTTACGGGAGCCGCCGCGGCCCTCACCTGCACCGCACAAACGCCGAGCCGGCCTTCGCTGACCCCCGAGGAACGGGGCGATTTGTATATGGCGAGAAAGATGTACCGCGAGGCCATCGACACTTACCAGACCGGACTCAAGAGCCTCCAGTCCAAAACTTCGCGCGACAAGCGCGATAAGGACAAGGCGGACAGCCAAGCCGCGCCATCCACGCAAGACGCCGTCACGTACACGAAAAAGTCCGAAAACCCCGCCGCCATTCTGTGGGACAAGATCGGCATCGCCTATCACGAGCTGGGCGATCTCAAGGCTGCCCAAAAAGCTTACGAGCGCGCCATCAAGCTGGACAAGAGATACGCCGACGCCATCAACAATGTCGGTACGGTCTACTATGCGCAGAAGAAGTACCGGAGCGCCATCTCGCGGTACAAAAAGGCTCTTCAATATGCCCCTGATTCCGCTTCGATCTGGAGCAACCTGGGAACCGCATGGTACGCGCGCGGCAAATACGACCGCATGACGGAAGCCTACTCGAAGGCCATCGAGCTCGATCCCCAGGTATTTGAAAGACACGGATCGGTTGGCACGCGAATGCAGGACCGCGGTGTGGCCGATAAAGCGCGCTATCACTTCGAAATGGCCCGCATCTATGCGATCTCCGGCAATAACGACCTCGCCCTGCAATACCTGCGAAAAGCCCTGGAAGAGGGATTCAAGGAAAAGGACAAGTTCGAGCAGGCGAAGGAGTTTGCCGCATTGCGCCAGACTCAGGGGTTCAAGGACCTGATGGCGCGGGAGCCGCGTGTCCTTTAGGGCAGCCGTACTCGTCTGCGCCATTCCGTTTCTCTTCATCGGCTGCCGGACGAAGACGGCCGGCTCTCGTCCGCCGCGCTATGCGGTCCTCCGCTTTGAGAATCTTTCGGGTGACCCGGGACTTGACTGGTTTGGCCGCGCGGTCAGCGAAGCTCTGCCGGTCTCCCTTGCACAGGCGCTTGACGGCCCCGTGCTGGGATCGTCTGCACTCAGCCACTTCTCGGCAACACTTGGAAGCCGCCCGCCCTCCACGCCGGGCATTTCCGCAGAACGTGCGGAGGCCATCGCCGCGGGCGCGGCGCGTCTCATCAGCGGTTACGTGGAGCGGGCCGATGGGGACATCCGGATCTCAGCAACCGAGGAAGACGCGGCGACCGGCAAATCTCTGCGCATCGTGACCGCGTCGGGATTTTCGCCACTCGCGGCGCTTGCGGACCTGGAACACCGGTTTTCGCCGAACGCCCGGCCTGCCCTCACGTCTAATCCGGAGGCGTTGCGGGATTATGCGGTCGCCTTCGAATCGCCCGCGCAGGAACGCGCTGGTCTGCTCGAAAAGGCAACTCATCTCGATCCGGCTTTTGGCGAGGCCTGGGTGGCGCTTGTCGAAGTGGATATGGCGGCCGGCAATCGCGCTGGTGCGGAGAGTGTCGTGGAACAGGCCCGCGGCCAGAAGCTGGACGCATTGAGCCGCGCCAACCTCGATCTCGCCCAGGCAAATCTGAAACAGGATCGCCAGGGCATTATCGCGGCCATGCAGAAGGTTGCCGATCTCAGTCCCGCCGATCTTGCTTTGCGGAGAACGCTCGCCGGAGCGGAAACGGCGGCCGGGCAGTTCGACGCTGCCGCCCTCGAGTGGCAAAAGATCACCGCCGTTCAGCCCGGTGACGCCCTGGCATGGAACAGTCTCGGCTATGCCCGTTCTTACGCCGGCGACTATGCGGCTGCTATGGGGGCCTTTCGCGAATACCAGCAGTTGCGCCCGAAGGATGCCAATCCCCTGGATTCGATTGGCGACCTGAATTACTCGTTCGGCAAGTACAAGGAAGCGGCGGAGAGCTATCTGGAGGCCAGCAAAAAGCAGCCCGATTTCGAGCAGTTCGGCGATCTTTATAAAGCCGCCTGGGCGAAGTATCGAGCAGGCGACGCGGCGGGCGGCGATGCGCTTTTCTCGCAATTCCGCAAACAGCGCGAGAAGGCGTCGAACGCCGCAGTCGAACTGCTGGCGGCAGACTGGCTCTATCGTACC
>CAZXCO010000824.1:0-1529 GCA_964639095.1 uncultured Solibacteraceae bacterium | reverse complement strand
CAGATTCATGTCGAGCGAGGTATAGATGCGGGCGGCGCGGGCGTGAAAATCGTAATTGGGAAAACGCTTTTCCAGATCTTCGTTCAACAGATCGACGAAATAAGGCGCGTCGCTCGATTCGGCGGGCCCGGTGACCAGCTTGAGCGGCGTCGCGGCGGCGACGGCATAATCTCGATCGTTGATGAATCCGTTCTGGCGCATGAGGCCAAGAATAGTGTTCCGGCGCCCGCGCACCCGTTCGCCGTGCCGGTAGGGATTGTAGTAGCTGGCGCCGCGCACGATGGCCGCGAGGGTGGCTGCCTCCGGCAGCGTAAGCGAACGGATGTCCTTTCCGAAGTAAGCCTGCGAAGCCTCGCCGAATCCGCGCAGCGTGAAGCTCCCGCGATAGCCGAGATCGACCTGATTGCAGTACATCTCGAAGATCTGCTGTTTCGTCAGCTTCTGTTCGAGCTGCATGGTGATCATCATCTCGGCCAGCTTGCGCCGCCAGTTGCGGGCGGGCGTGAGAAACATATCGCGGGCGAGTTGCATCGAGAGCGTGGAACCGCCCTGCGCGTTTCTCCCCCGCTTCAGGTCGACCCATGCGGAACGGACGATCCCGATGGGGTCGAAACCCGAATGCTGGAAGAAGCGCTTGTCCTCCGCCGAGAGGATCGCGTCGCGCAGCACCGCCGGAATATCGTCGTAGTGCACGATGCGCTGCTTTTCGCGGTTGCGGTCGAAAAGATTGGTGACGAGCTCCGGTTCGAGCTCATAGAGCGGCCGGTTCGTGTTGTCTCCGAGAGAGACGATGCGGATGATTTTGCTGCCCGCGAACTTGACCGTGGCGGGCTCCTGCTCGAAATAGGAGTCGGCGCCCGGGAAGATGTCAATGGAGTCGGCGCCGAGAGTATAGGACCCGGTCGGATTCTTGCGGTTCTCGCTGTAGCCGGCGCGCCGCAGCCTGGCCGCGATGTCCGAAGGGGTAGTCTGGTCGCCGACGGCGATCGATTCCGGCGCAGCGTAAATCCGGGCGGTCGTGTTGTATGGACCGCCGCGCAGCCGGCTGTCGATCATCTTCGAGTAGACGTTGTAGAAGTGAATGAAGACGCCCATCCCGGCGACGGTCAGACAGGCGATCAGAATCAGCAGAAATTTGCCGGCGGGATGAAGAAGAAAGCGGACAAGGCGTGCATTTTTGGGGACACGCACCTTCCGTTTGGCCGCTTTCGACTTTGATTGTCTGCTGTCGGACGGTCTGTCTTCGGCGACCTTCATAATGTTCTCTTTTCAGGATAGCGGGAAACGATTCACGTGGAGCATTTCCCGCCCGCACAGGGAGGTCCAGAATGCGATGCAGTACAGACGCGGTACAAGAGACGGGAGACGATCTCAGGCGTCGAGAACCGCCCGCAGCCTTCGCCCCAGGGCTTCCGAGGTGAAAGGCTTCTGGATCAATTGCGTCTCGTTCGAAAGGACGCCGAGGCCCGCGATGATGTCATCCGTGTAGCCGGACATGAAGAGAATTTTCAGCCGGGGATTCATGGCCC
>CAZXCO010000823.1:0-6315 GCA_964639095.1 uncultured Solibacteraceae bacterium | reverse complement strand
GGCGTGGGACCTCAAGGTGGCGAAGCTGGATACGCAGCTCGCCGAACGCGAAGCCGCTTAGCCGAGCCCGGCTCCCGCATCCATTCTCGAGGCCGATTTCCGCGTTCGCCGTGCGTCCTGGCCGCTCCCGCAGCGAAGAGCGGGTAAGCTGAGAGCATGGTGGGGACGAGTCGCAAGAAATCCATCGCATTCTTTATTGCGCTGGGCGCCGGCCTGACTCTGGTCACCATTCTGTTGTATGTCGGCTGGGTGCTGCTCGGATGGCGCTCGGGCATTCTTGTCTTTCTGGGCAGCGTTCTCCTGGCCATGATCATCGCGGGAGTCGTGCTCAACACGACGTTTCTGGTGCGGGAGATCCGCCGGAACGAGCAGCACGACGCCTTCATCAACGCCGTCACCCACGAGTTGAAGACGCCCGTCGCCTCCATCCGCCTCTATGTGGAAACGCTGCGGACGCGTGCTGTCGACGAAAGCAAGCGGAACGAGTTCTACAGCATCATCCTTTCGGACAGCGACCGGCTTCTCGGAACCATTGAGCAGATCCTGCGCACCGGCCGCGTCGGAGCCTCGAGCCGCAAACCGCATCTCGCCCCCATGCGTCTGGATGAACTCGTCAGCGAATGCGTGGCTCGGGCGCGGATTCTGCACAACATTCCGCCCGAGTCGCTGAAGTACGAGCGCGGGCCCTCTTTGCCGATTCAGGGAGCCTACGACGAGATCCACGCGGCTGTCTCCAACCTGATCGACAATGCGGTCAAATATTCGGGAAGCGAATTGGGAATTGAAGTGGCGGCTTACGAGCGCGACAGCCGCTATGCGGAGGTTCGGGTCAAGGACCGCGGAGCCGGGATTCCCGGTCCGGAGCTGAAACGCATCTTCAAGCGGTTTTACCGGATTCACAATCCGTTGTCGACGCGGGTGAAGGGTACGGGGCTGGGGTTATACATCGTCCGGTCGGTCGCCAAAAGGCATGGCGGGCGCGCGTGGGCGGAGAGCGGCGGCCCCGGAAAAGGAAGCACGTTTACTCTGCAATTTCCGATTTCGAGATGAATCGCATTCTGGTGGTGGAAGACGAACAGCACCTGGCCGAAGGGCTGCGTTTCAACCTGGAAGCCGAGGGCTACAAGGTCGAGGTGGTGGAGACCGGCGAAGCGGCGCTGGACCTTCTTCTCGGGAAGGCCGAAGCGTTCGACATCGTGGTGCTCGACGTGATGCTGCCGGGCAAGAGCGGGTTCGATGTCGTCTCGGAGATGCGGCGGGCGGGCCAGTTCGTCCCCACGCTGATTCTCACGGCGCGAGGCCACTCCAACGACATTCTGCAGGGGTTCTCAGCCGGGGCCGACGATTATCTGACCAAACCGTTTGAGCTGACGATCCTGATTGCCCGCATTCAAGGCCTGCTGCGGCGGCGTGAATGGCTGCGCCAGGCGCAACCCGAAGAACTCCCCAGCGCGGCCGGGCAGGAGGACAACGAAACCTTTACCTTCGGCGAAAAGTCGATCTTTTTCGATCTGCAGGAGATTCATGTGCGCGATCAGGTGTTTACTCTGACCCTGATGGAGATGAATGTGCTTCGATACCTGATCCAGCACGAGGGCAAACCGGTGTCGCGAAAGATCATGCTGGAGGAAGTCTGGGGACTGCGCGAGGACACCGATACGCGCGCGATCGACAACTTCATCGTGCGTCTGCGCCGTTACATCGAAGACGATCCGACGCGGCCGCGGCATCTGCTCACAGTCCGCAGCGTGGGCTATCGCTTCATCGCGAATCCCTCGCCGAAGACTTAGTGCTTTTCAGCGGCCGGGTATCTCTGGACGACGGCCGGCCTCACGACGGGCGCGGCTTCCCCGGCAATGCCTCGCCAGGACAACTGCCCGCCGATATACACCAGCCAGACGCACAGCGCGAGCCGCATCTTGCGGGGGGAGACAATCGAGACGAGTTGCGTCCCGATCAGCACGCCGGGAATGCCCCCGGCCAGAAGCTTCCACAGCATCGGCCATGGGATACCCGTCATCGCCGCGTGAATTCCGCCGGCGAAAATCGAAATCAATAGTCCGAAAGCCAGGTCCGTGCCGACGATCTCCGCGGGGACCAGCGACGTGAACCGCATCAGGACGATCGTGCCCAGCGCTCCCGCGCCCGCCGACGAAAAGCCGACTTCGAAGCCGATCGGGGCAACGATCCAGGGCAGCCATTTCAGGCGCGCGGGCTTCGACAGAATCTTCGGCGTCAGGCTCCTCCAGAGCGTAGCCCCGGCGGTCACCAGAACGGTAACGCCGACGATGGCCAGCACGGGCCGGCTTAGCGCTTTCTGATCCAGCGAACTCAGCAGCAGGCTGCCCAGCAGCACCGCCGGCAGGCCGCCCGCCGCCATATAGCGGAGCACCTGAAAATTCACGTGCCCGCGAGAAAGATAAATCGGGGTGGCGATCAGCTTGACGGCAGTCGCGAATACAAGCGCCGTTGTGACCGCGTCCGTCGCCGATCGATGGAAAAACAGGATCAGGATCGGAGCCGTGATGCTCCCGGCGCCGACACCGGTGATACCGATGGCCAGCGCGATCAGAAATCCTGCGAGTATTTCCATGAAGACAAGGTCTTTGGCCAGTATACCCAAGACTCTATCGAGATACTCGGGAACTATCGGCATCCCGCTCTATCGCCCTATCGTTTCATGCGGTTACCAGAGGATCTTCAGCCCGAACTGGATTTGCCGGGAGGTCGTGGCGGTCCCGGTGATGACCCCCGCCGTGGGCGACGGGCCGCCCGCGGCTGTGGTGAACACGATCGGGTTCGGCAGGTTGAAGTTCGTGTGATTGAAGATGTTGAAGAATTCGCTGCGGAACTGGAGCCGGATTCGTTCCGTCAGCGGGATCTGTCTGGCAAGCGAGAGATCGAACTCGGTCAGGCCGGGCCCTTCGAGCGTGTCGCGGCCGGCATTGCCGTAAGTGCCGTTCAGGGGCACGACGAAGGCATTCGGATCGTAGTATTGTTCCGGTCCGCCCTGAATGACCTTCCCGATGAAGTCCGGATTCCAGGACGGGCGAACGGGATTGCGAGTGTCGCCGTCGTTTGTCGGGTTGAAGCCCAGTTGCGGCGAGAACGGGAGACCGCTCTGCAGCGTGACGATGGCGCTGCTCTGCCAGTTGGAAATGGCCCGGTTCAGGGACGATTTTCCGCTCTTGTTCCCGAATGGCAGGTCCCAGGTGGCGTTGATGGACGCCGCGTGGCGGATATCGAAGGAAGAGCGGCCATAGTCCAGATGCGGCTGGAGCGGGTTCATCGTGAAGGCATTGGTGGACCCCGAAATGGCGTTGGCCAGCGACGACCCCTCATCGAGGCTCTTCGAGAACGTATATGCGGCGCGAAGCTGAAGGCCGTGGTCCAGGCGGCGGACGAGATCGACCTGGAGGCCGTTGTAATGGCTGGTCCCCCAGGAGAACCAGTGGGTCGTGTTGGCCAGGTTCGGATTGGCGAGTGGCGCGTTCGGCGGATAGTAAGTCGCGCCCGCGGGATAACCGGCGGGGCAGGGCACCGCGGGGCAGATCGTCGGAACCGGTGTGTTGGCATCGATCGAAAGCAGTTCGTGATAGCCATGCGAGCCGACATAACCGACGCTCAAGGTCGTCGCCGGCGTGATTTGCTGCTGCACATTCAGCGAGTAAGTGACCGAGGCCGGTGTTGCGAGATCAGGCTGCACGCCTGCCGGAGAGACCTTCGAGCCTGAGGGCGGAGCGGCCCCCGGCACGATGTCCAGACTGGACACGGGAACGTTCCTGAGAACAAGAACCGTGTTGAAGGGCGCGCTCTGGGTCAGGCGGTAGCTCAGGGAATCGTTGAGCGAATAGTAAATTCCGAAACCCGCCCGAATGACTGTCTTCTTCGAGAAGGGCGACCAGGCAAGCCCGACGCGCGGAGCCGACAGAAATTTCGCCTTGTTAACGGTGAGGGGCGAGTCGCCGACCAACGGCGTGTTCTGAATGACGCCATGGGAGTCGAAGAGCCAGTTCGATGACCGCCCATGGGGCTCGTTCCAGCCGTTGGTGAACTCGCTGCGGAAGCCGATTCGCAGTTCGAAGTTGGGCCGCAGTTTCATGGTGTCTTCGATGTACCAGGCGCCTTCGAGAGAGCGGAATGAAAGCGGCGTGGGGGAGGGAATGACGGTAAACGTCGCAACCGAGCCCTGGAGGAAACTTTCGAGCGAGGAGAAGACGGCCTGCCCGTACTGATTGGCCGCGAGATTGTCGTTACTCTGCAGTTGCTGCAGCCAGATTCCGGCATCGATGGTGTGCAGTCCCCGGGTAATCAGAAGCTGATCGTTCAGCGTAAACAGATTCCGATCCGATCGCAGATTGCTGTTGCCGTTCGTGCCGGCCTGCGAAAGCTGCGACGAGGCGTTCAGCGATGTGCTGCCCCCGATGGTGATGGCGCCGACGGGCCGCCCTTCCACGAATCCTGGAACATCGACAGGGGTGCTGCCCGTGAAGAAGTAAGCGGCGCGGGAGAAGCCGAGTGTGAGCTTGTCGATAAGGCTCGGATTGAAGATGTGAGTCTCGCTGAGGCTCGCGACCTGATTGCGGAGCGTAAGATTGACGAGACTCAGCGGGTTGACGGAAGGCGTGTTCGCCGCGCTGTCGTCGACTGTGTAGACGGCAGCCAGAGTATCCTGATCCGAAAATGTATGGTCGAGCCGTGTGGTTCCGAAGTCTTCACGGATTCTCTGAGTGGGATTGTTATAAGCGATCGCAATTCCGCCCCCCAGTTCGGGGCCGTTGGCAACGGGCCATAAGGCAAGCAGGGGCCGCACGGCCGGAACCGCGCCGGCCCGCGAAGCGTCATCGGGTACGAGTGTGACATTGCTGAGGCCGAGGCTCTGGCGAAAGCCTTCATAGTTGCCGAAAAGGAAGGTCTTGTCTTTCCGGAGCGGGCCGCCAAGAGAGCCGCCGAACACATTGCGGCGGAAGGCCGGGATGTCGCCATGATCGAAGAAATTCCGGGCATCGAGCGCGCTGTTGCGAAGGAACTCGTAGCCGGCGCCGTGAAACTGATTGGTCCCGGACGTGGTGACGATTGCTACCTGCGCGCCGGCACGCTTTCCATAGGCGGCTCCGTAAGTGTCCTTTACCAGTTCGAATTCGCGAATCGCATCCACGCCCAGTAACTGCCCGCTGGCTCCGCCGGGCGTGACATTGACGTTGGAAGCCCCGGTGTATTCGACACCGTTCAGCAGAAAGAGATTGGCCTCCGGACGATGCCCGGATACCGAGAACATGTTGCCAACTGCGGAGGCCGAGGTGCCAATGCCGCCCGCGCGCCCGGAAGTGACATTCACGATTCCCGTATTGAGCGTCAGAAGATTGTCGAAGCTGCGCCCGTTGAGTGGGAGGTCTTTCACCTGCCGCTCGCTCACGAGACCCGAAACATCGGCTGTGCTCGTTTCGAGCCCGCTGGTCTGTTCGGTTACCTCGACACTTTGGGAGATCGGGCCTACCGGCAGGACAAACTCCAGCGTGGCGCGCTGACCTGCGACGAGAGTAACGTTCGTCGTCTGGGTCTGAAAGCCGCTTTTTGCCGCGGTGATTACATAGTTTCCGACGTCGAGCAGAGGAATTTCGTAATGGCCGGAAGCATCGCTGGTTGCCGTGCGAGTGGCGCCGGTGTCCTGGTTGCGGGCTGTGACCGTGGAGTCGGCAATGGCGCTGCCGGTGTCATCGGAAACGGCGCCGGCCACGGATGACTCTCCCTGCGCGCAGGCGCTCCCGGCTGCGATCCCCATCGAAAGCACAAGAGACAGGGCAAAGGAGAGCCGGTTCAGATTGCCGGCCATGAGCGTATTTTTCTGCCAGGTCATAGATTTTATTGAGGAAATCCACAATACTATTCAAGCGGTCCTGTCGATATACGAGTAGTCTATAGGAATAGTGGAATTGTGGCAATAGAAAAATATACTATGTCTATAGATTAAGTATTGAATCCGGGAGTTGGTCTTTGAATCGCCCGGGAGTCTCGACGGGCCGAGTGCAGCGGAACCTCGAATTCCGAATCGCCGCCCCGCATCCGGAGAGGTGCGCAGGCTCTGAAGTTGTTTTTCACCGTGCTTCGCGGAAACAGGCTGTCTCATGGGAGGCAGCGAACTTTCAAACTCGCTTTGTAAGATGAACCGACCTTTTCTTATGAGGCCGGGAAAGAATGCGCTGATCGTTTTCAGCAGGCAGACTTAGTGCTGAGAACACTGTAGTGTCAGTGTTCCGGATTGGTCGAACTAAGACAAACCTTTGGAAGCTTTATAAGAATACTTATGCAAATGCG
>CAZXCO010000822.1:0-7192 GCA_964639095.1 uncultured Solibacteraceae bacterium | reverse complement strand
GATTCTGATCCGATTCCACGCGGAAGAGGTCCGCGGCGGTTTAGGCATAGACGGTCAGCCTATCACGCATGTAATCTGACCAGCAATTTCCGTTGTTTAAATCATTACGATTCGATAATAAAAGCAGATCGGATTTCTCGTGATTTCTCGTTATTCATGCATGCAAACATGCAGGACTGTTCGTACAACGGCCCTGGAAACGGGATCAGGCCCGGGAAAAGCGCCGGCGCCGCAGAAGCGGGAAACCTGATATTCTCACCCTGGAGCATTTCCAATGCACAGGCGTGAGTTCATGAAAAGCAGCGCCGCGATCGGCCTCAGCATGGCGCCCGCACAGTCCGCATCGAGATCATCGCAGGCATTCTGGCCCAACGGCGCCCGTTTCGTGATCTCGCTTTCCATGCAGCTCGAAACCGGCGCACAGCCGGATCGCGGAGCAAACGGCCCGTGGGGAAATCTCGATCCGCGCTACCCCGACATTCCGACCGAAAAATGGTACGAATACGGATTCAAGGAGGGTGTGCCGCGTCTCCTCGACATGTTCGACCGGCGGAAGGTAAGCGTCACCTCGCACATGGTGGGGCTGGCCGTCGAAAAACATCCGGCGCTCGCAAAGGAAATCGTCGAGCGGGGCCACGAGGCGGCGGCCCACGCGCAGACCTGGGCGGCGATTTACGACAAATCGCGGGAGGAGGAGAAGACCGCCATTGAAACCGGGGCAAAGACGGTGGAACGCGTTACGGGCGTCCGCCCTGTCGGATTCAATGCACCGGGAATGCGGGGCACTCCGAATACGCTCGAGATCCTGCAGGACCTCGGGTTTCTCTATCACACCGACGATCTGAGCCGGGATGAGCCTTTTATTGTCCCGGTGCGCAGCAAGCCTTTCATCGTGGTGCCCTACACCTTTCAGTTGAACGATTACCAGAACTACGAGAACCGCTGGCGCACCTGCAGCGATTTCGCCGGAGAATTGAAGGCTGAGTTCGACGCCCTGTACATCGAATCCGAACACAGGCGCCGCATGATGTCGATCGCGACGCATGACCGCGTCGCCCGCCCGTCGCGCGTGCGGGTGCTCGAGGAATTCATCGTGTATGCCCAGCGTCATCCCGGAGTGGTCTTTCTGAAAAAGGAAGAGATCGCGCGCTTCGCACTGGGCAGTTCGCTGACCGTACGCGAGAGCTGAACCGCTGCCGGTTACAGCCCGGACGGTTATATTCCCACAGTCATCTTCCGGAATCATAACTTCCCGGCGGAACTGTGACCTGCGCTCAGAATTCGCGAAACTTCTCCAGACTCGCTGTGTTCGAAGACTGTGGGTTTGAGGGCAGACAAAATGAAGAGCTTTCTCGCCTTGCTATTCTTTTGCGGGACCGCATTCTGCCAGACGCCGGCTGCGGCCGTCATGACAGACCGGGCCGCGGCGCGGTTTCTGGATCAGGCAACCTGGGGGCCGACGCCCGCATCGATCGCGACGCTGCAGAAAATGGGAGTTGCGAAATGGCTCGCGTGGCAATTTTCCGTAGCCCCTTCGGACCTGCCGGATCAGGATGTTCTCAGATCCGACGGCAAGTCGAACAACAATCTGGCGCCGGTCCAGGCGGCGTTTTTTCAGAATGCCGTGACCGGAGAGGATCAACTGCGGCAGCGCGTGGCCTTCATCCTCTCGCAGATCTGGGTCGTCTCGCAGGTCACGGTGCGGCCGGCCTACGCCTTTCCGCCCTACTGGCGCATTTTCCGTGACAATGCGTTCGGAAACTACCGCGACATCATTAAAGCCGTCACCCTCAGCCCGGCCATGGGCAGGTACCTGAACATGGCGAACAACAACAAAGGGAACGCCGCGAAGGGAACGGCCGCGAACGAAAACTATGCCCGCGAGCTGATGCAACTGTTCACGCTCGGGCTGATCAAGCTGAATCCCGATGGAAGTCCCGTTCTCGACGCCAATAACAAGCCCATCCCCACTTACGACCAGACGGTAGTGACAAACATGGCGAGAGTCCTCACGGGCTGGACGTACCCGACCGCTCCGGGCGCCACTCCGAAAGGGAACAATCCCGCCTGGTATGTGGGCCAGATGTTTCCCGTGCAGTTCAATCACGACACCACGGCCAAGGTCATCTTCGATAACATCGCGATCCCGGCAGGCCAGACCGCGGAACAGGATCTCGATTCGCTGCTCGATGCCCTGATGGCGCAGCCCTCGATTGCGCCCTTCATCAGCAGGCAATTGATTGAGCACATGGTCACAAGCAATCCGAGCGCGGCGTATGTGGAACGTATCGCGAACGTATTTTCGAAGACGTCGGGCAATATGAAGGCGGTGATCCGGGCGGTTCTCACAGATCCGGAGGCGCGCGCCGGAGACGATCCGAATGCCGCTCCAAACCCGGCGTTCGGACACCTGCGCGAGCCGATCCTGTTCATGGCCAATGTGGTGCGCGGTCTCAACGGAACCGTGACGGAAACGAATGCCTTGAATTCCTCGGCAAGTCAGATGGGCGAGAATCTGTTCAACGCCGCGAGCGTATTCAGCTATTTTTCGCCGCAGTACCGCACGGCGGGCGGGCTTTTCGGTCCGGAATTCCAGATCTATTCGACCCAGACTGCGGCGGAGCGCGCCGACGTCATCTCGAAGGCGCTTTACGGATCTCTCGACAAGACCACCAAGCTCGATTTATCGCCGTTCGCCGCGCAGGCCGGGAATGCCGACAACCTGCTGGACTATGTCAGCTACGTTTTCCTGCACCATGCCATGTCGCCGGACCTCGCGCAGGCCGTGGCGGACGCGGCGAACGCGGCGGTAACACCCACGGGCAAAGCACAGGCCGCGCTTTATATCGCGCTCACGTCGAGCGAATATCAGGTCGTTCAGTAAGGGAGGAGATCATGTTCACACGTCGAGGATTTATTCGTACCGGCTCGGCCTCGGCCGCATCCCTGGCGCTGCGGCCTTTCGGGCTGCTGCCGGCGCTGGCCGGGAACAGTTCGGATTACCGCGCTCTGGTTTGCATCTTCCTGTTTGGCGGTAATGATTCGAACAACACGATCATCCCGATGGACGATGCGAGCTACAAAGCCTATACGTCGATCCGGGGCGGTCTGGCGCTGACCGGCTCCCAACTGACACAGCCCGCTTACAGCGCTTCGAATGCGCCCTATGCGTTCCACGCGGGGCTCGCGGAAGTAGCGAGCCTGTTCTCCTCGAAGGAACTGGCCGTGGTGGCGAATGTGGGGTCGCTCGTGCAGCCGCTGACGCGGGCGCAGTATCAGGCCCAGCAGGCGCCGGTGCCGGTGAATCTGTTTTCGCACGCCGATCAGCAACTGCAGTGGCAGACCTCGGTCGCCCAGGGCAACCGCGCCCCGGGATGGGCGGGGCGCGCGGCGGATTACGTTGAAGCGCAGAAGATAAACGCCTCCGATTTCCCGGTGTTCTTTTCCGTGGCGGGAAACGCGCTGCTGGGCGCCGGGGCGAATACGCAGCCGGTAGCCGTTGCGCCCGGCGGAACGCTCCAGCTTGCGGGCTTCACTTCGTCGCCGGCGTCTCAGACCAGGTGGAACGCGCTGAATAACCTGCTGAAGCTCGACAGCGGCGTGGCTCTCGCCCAGGCGGCGAACAACACGCTCGCCAACAGCATCAGCGACGCCGCGGCGCTCGGGCAGGCGCTCGCCAACGGCACGCCGCTCAGCACGCAGTTTCCCGCCGCTTCGCTGGGCCAGCAGTTGCAGCAGGTCGCCCAGGTCATCCAGGTGGCCGGTTATCTCGGGATGCAAAGGCAGATTTTCTTCTGCTCGCTCGGCGGCTTCGACACGCATGCCGGCGAACCCGCCGCCCACAACACGCTGTATCCGCAGTTGAGCCAGGCCCTTGCGGCCTTTTATTCGGCCACTCAGGAACTGGGCATAGCGCAAAATGTAACGACATTCACGGAGTCCGATTTCAGCCGGACATTCCAGCCGACCACCGCCGATGGCACCGATCACGCCTGGGGCAGCCATCACCTGGTCGTGGGCGGCGCCGTGAACGGAGGGCAGATTTACGGTCTGTTTCCCGCATTCGAGCTTGGCGGGCCGGACGATGCCGACACGCGCGGGCGCTGGATCCCGACGACCTCGATCGACCAGTACGGCGCGACCTTGTCCTCCTGGTTCGGCATCCCGGATTCGGCCATCCCGACCGTATTCCCCAACCTCTCCAACTTCGGCGTACAGAAGCTGGGCTTTCTCGCGTGAGGATCCGGGACCTTACGTGAAGCGTTATGAAGGGCAACGATCGGCGCTCAAAGAGCCGCCTTTACAAAACAAGGAGATACCGCTCACCGCAAGCTAAAATACCAAAGAGCGGATGATTCGCGACGGAATTTATTATGCGCTGGCATTCACAGCGGCAGGGGCATTGGTGTCCTGGCTTGCCGGACCGTGGATCGCGCTGCCTCTTTTCCTGCTCGGCGCCTTCTGTGCCTGGTTTTTCCGGGATCCGGAGCGGCCCATCCCCGTCGGACCAGTCGCGCTGTCGCCCGCCGACGGGCGCGTCGTTTCCGTTGTCGCGGAAGGCGACCGCCGCACCCGCATCAGCATCTTTCTAAACATATTCGACGTTCACGTCAATCGCTCGCCGATTTCCGGCGTGGTGACGGACGTCACGTACAAGAAGGGCCAGTTTCTTGTGGCCAGCCGCGAGATCGCCTCGGCGGAAAACGAACAGAACATCGTCACCATCCGGGCAGAGGACGGGACCCTCGTCGTCTTCAAGCAGATCGCGGGACTCATTGCGCGCCGGATTGTCTGCACGAAAAAAGTGGGTGACTTCGTTCAGGCCGGAGAGCGCATCGGACTGATCAAATTCGGTTCGCGCGTCGATATCATTCTGGGTCCGGAGTGGCGCGTGGAAGTTTCTCCGGGGGCGCGTGTCAGCGCGGGCTCCAGTATCGTGGCGCGCCGGGCCGGTGACATCGTGTTGCCCCTGCCGCTGGCTGCCAGCATAGAGGAGGCAGCACTCTGCCGGACATAAACGAAGACGTGGAAGCAACCGGATCGCAGGCCGGGGTCCCGGCAAAAAAACGGCCGCCCCGCGCCGCCTATGCGTTGCCGACGCTCTTTACCGCCGGGAACATTTTTCTCGGCTATCTGTCGATCATCCGCTCCATTCAGGGCGTCATGAGCTTCGGGGCGAACCCCTCGCTGGCCGCGCAGGATTTCGAGGTGGCCGCCAAGACCATCGGCCTCGCCGTGATTCTCGACGGACTCGACGGCCGCATCGCACGCATGACCAACACCACAAGCGAATTCGGCCGCGAGCTCGACTCTCTGGCGGATATCATCAGTTTCGGCATCGCGCCGGCGATCCTCGCCTACATCTGGGGCGTGCAGTTCGTCACCGGCGGACCCGGACCCGGAACTCTCGACCAGCTCGAGCGCGCCGGCAAGTTCATCTCTTTCCTCTTTCTCGTGTGCGGCGCCGCCCGCCTGGCCCGTTTCAATATCCAGAAGAATCCGCAGCCGCGCAATCCCGGCCCTCCGCATCGGAAATACTTTGTCGGCCTGCCAATCCCCGCGGGGGCGGGTATGATCGCCGCCGTTGTGTATTCGCTCAACAGCTACCCCATCACGGGGTTCATTCCATCGGTATTGTGGCTGTTGCTGCTGGCGCTGGTTTCTTTCCTGATGGTCAGCACGTGGCGATACTGGATTTTCAAGGATCTGAATCTGCTGCGGCCGCGCTCCCCGCTGATTCTCGTCCTGATGTGCGGCATCATTTACGGGATCTGGAACTGGTCCGAGCCGGTACTGTTGCTCATGGCGTCCATCTATGTGGGAAGCGGCATCGCGATCCGGCTGGGCGGAATCGTGCGGCGCCGTTTTCCCTCAAAAGTCAAAACTCCGGAGGCGCCCATTGCCTGAAACAATTGCGCTCATTGGCGGCGAGACGCTGCTGGGACGGGAAGTCCGGGAGGTGCTCGGCGCACTGGAGTCAGGCCGGGATATCCGGCTGGTGGCTTCCAGCGAGGAGGAGTCCGGGACGCTCACGGAGATGGACGGCGCCGCCGCTTTTCTCGCAAAGCTCGATGAGGATGCCGTCGAAGGCGCGAGTGTGCTGATTCTCGCAGGCTCTCCGGCGTCCTCGAAGAAGGCCCTCGAGGCAAAGCCCGGCGGGCTGATCATCGACCTCACCTATGCCGCCGAGGACAGCCCCGACGCCCGCATTCGCTCGCCGCAGGTGGAACCGCGCGGCCGCACGATCGATCATACGGGTCCTCAGATTGTGGCGCATCCCGCCGCGACGGCCATCGCCATGCTCCTGCGGTGCCTCGACCGCAACTTCAAAATCGCAACCGCCATCGTTCACGTCTTCGCTCCGGCGAGCGAACACGGAACCGCCGGCATCGAGGAACTTCAGCAGCAGACCACGAATCTGCTTTCATTTCAGCCCCTGCCCAAAAAAATCTTCGACGCTCAGCTCGCCTACGCGATGCTGGCGCAACTGGGCCCGGAAGCTCCGGCGCGGCTTGCGGAGCTGGAAGACCGTATCGAACGGCACCTGGCGAGTCTGCTCGAACGCCTGGATGGCCCGCCGATGCCTTCGCTGCGCCTGGTTCAGGCGCCGGTCTTCCACGGCTACACTTTTTCGTTCTGGGTTGAATTTGAAGAGGCTCCGGCCGCGTCCGATATTGAAGACGCCATGACCCAGGAATTTTTTGACGTTCGCACCTCCGAGCAGGAACCTCCCAACAATGTGGAAGTCGCCGGCCAGAGCGGGCTGGCCGTCGGGGCGGTAGCGCCCGACCGCAACAACAGCAACGCTTTCTGGATATGGGCGGCAGTCGACAACTTGCGGATGGCTGCCGAGAGCGCGGTCGCAATCGTCCAGGAGACGGCGTGAATCGGACGGTTCCGATACTCGTCGCAGGTCTCGCTCTGGTCTGCGCCGGCTGCGGGTATCATGTCGCCGGCAAGACCAGTCTTCTGCCTTCCGGGATTCAGACAATTGCCGTCGTTCCGTGGGGCAACGTCAGCATGCAGTATAAGCTCTCGGATTATCTGGCTGAGGCCGTGAGCCGCGAAATGATAACGCGCACACGGTACAAAATTGTCGCCGACCCCAGCCAGGCCGATGCCGTGCTCTCGGGCTCCGTCGTCAATCTGTTTTCCAACGCGACCATTGCCGATCCCTCAACCACACGCAGCA
>CAZXCO010000821.1:0-5516 GCA_964639095.1 uncultured Solibacteraceae bacterium | reverse complement strand
CCCGATCGGCGGGCACCAGCAGCGAAACGGCCGCAAGGGCGCCGAAAACGAGGCTCCTCCAGTCATGCCCGAGGTTCGGCCCTTTCAAAACGCATAACGGGCTCCAGCGTTGGCGGATCGGAAATACCGCCGCAGCCGTATTCCGGGTTGCGGAGCAATTCGTTACGTTGAAACGTTGCGGTGTGGCTCCCAGGTTTCCAGCGCAGGCATAAGGCTGCCCAGGACGAAGATCCCGTGGTTCGCTTTATGGTCATCACGGGCGATGAGCAATTCTATACGCGTCTGCGCCGCATTGCCGCGGCGTGCGGGTGGCAGATCGGCCGGGCCGAATCCGTCGAAGAGGCCGAGAGGCTGATCGTCCGCTCGCTGAACGATGCCCAGCCGGCTCCGATCGTCATCTACGAGCGCGATCCCGATCCGGACGACGGCAACTGGCGTTACGCTCTGCGGCGGCTGAATGAATCCCCCGCCGAGCCGTGTGTTCTGCTGGCGTCTCAGGTTGCGGACGGATATCTGTGGCAGGAAGTTGTGACAAACCACGGGTACGACATCCTGCCGAAATCGGCATCGGATGAAAAGATCATCCATTGCCTCAAAGTGGCCTGGTTTTATGCCCGGGTGAGCGGCCATCCGGAAAAGCCGGGCCCGAAATGAGGGCGCCGCGGGGAATCAGCGCGTTTGCAGGGTGACGCCGGTCGGGCTGACCGCGCTTCCCACCTGGATCTGAATCTGGTGCGCGCCGGGGGCGAGCCCGGGTACGACGAAATTGATCTGCAGTATGCCGTTGACATCGCCGCCGGCGCCGCCGGCGTAAAGCATGTCCACTTTCTGGCGGTCAATCAAAAGGGTTGCGGGCACGGGAAGCGGGCCGGTGACCACCGCGCCATCCGGCAGGCCCGGAGAGACTGCTCCGTAACCTTCGCCATAGAGTTCCAGCGTTTCGCCTGGCGCCGCGGGATTAGCCGCATTCACGACCGATCCGTCGAGGCGGACAATCGCAGCATCACCCTTCCCGGAACTGTCGAGCGTGAACAGGCCCGGATTGGCGGGAGCCACTCTGAACTGGGCCGAACTCGTCTGGATGCCGAGGTAGGTTACCGCAACATCAACGGTGCTGAGATTGGCGATGCTGTAGGGCACCACCGCCGCAACCTGCCCGGTGGAGGTGAAGATCATCGGGCCGGGGACACCGTTGAAGAGAACCTGCGTGCCTTCGAGTGTGGTGTCAACCAGCCCTGAGGAACTGTTCACGGTCAGCGTCGTGGTCGGGGTCGGCCCCATTTCCTGGCCGAATACCGTGATAATCTCGCCCGGAGAAATGCCCTTGTCCGTGCTCGAGGCATAAGTCGCGGCGTCGACCACGCCCGCTGCGGTCATGGCCGGCGTGATGGGCGTGATGGAGTTGACATAGACGTAATTCGCGGTCTTCGGAATCTGGCCGGCTACGTAATTGTTGGTCAGGGGAAGATCCGCGAAATTGGCGTTGGCCCCGGCGTCAAAAACAAAAGTCGGAATGCTGTTGATGTAGTCCAGCACCGCGAGACTGGCGTTATTGGCCACATTTCCGAAGACCGTGAAGCTCTGGCTGTCGAGGGCGCCGGAATTATCGATCGTATTGAAGAACCACTGATTGGTCGCGCTGTTGATATCGCTGCCGTATTGCGCCATGGCCAGCGTCCCGCGTGTGTTCGAGGTCTTGAATTCGTTGGGGACCGGCGCATTCTGCGGAATCAGCGTGGGTAGAAGCCCGGGCACGGTATATCCGCCGCCCTGGATCAAATAGAAAGCAGAAGTCTGGTTGGCGGGGTTCAGAGAACGGTGAATGATCGTATTGTTGTAGCTGCCCGCATTCACGTAGCTCATGAAATTGGCTACCGTTTGCGGCGTGACGTCGGGAGTGAGGACAACGTCGATGCCGCCGAACGTAGTGTCGAAGCGGACTGTCTGTGCGTTCAGCGCGAGTGCAAATGAGAAAACCAGTGGGATAAAGCGAAGTGTTTTATTCAGCAATTCGAATGTTACCTCATGGCCTCAGCGGGCGAACGCGGGCTGCGGGGCTGAAGCCCCGCAGCGCAAGAATGCGTTCGTACGCTTCAGCCTCAGACGGAGACCGGCGCCTTCCGGTTGCTATGGCAGCGCAAAAACGTTTACGGAATCGGTTGCGATGACCGCAACATACTGCTTTCCGTTTTTGCCCTGATAGGTGATCGGGTTGGCGTTGGCGTTCCGCGTCAGCTTCGTGGCCCAGAGTTCCTTGCCTGTTTTCGAATCGAAGGCGCGGAAGCGGCTGTCGTTGGTGGCGCCGATGAACACCAGCCCTCCGGCAGTGACGATCGGCCCGGCGCTTCCGGTGCCGCCCGTATGCTGCTTGGCGGGAGGCAGAGCCTCCGTAATCCCGAGCGGAACCTGCCAGGCGATGTCGCCCGTATTGGCGTTCACCGCGAACAGCCGTCCCCATGGTGGTTTCTGGCAGGGCCAGTTGCCGATGACTTTGCCGTTGGCGTCCTTCACCTGGGCGCTGAAGCCGTGATAGGGGCCGGGACCATCGACGCTGCCGCGATCATAAAGCTGCGGCGAACCGTTGCCGCTGCCGTAGTTGCCGTTGGGGTCCTTCTTCTCGACCCAGCCGACAAGCGCGGTGTCATGGGTCTGCAGATAGACGTAGCCGGTGGTCGGGTCAGCAGCGGTTCCGCCCCAGTTCACGCCGCCGTTTCCGGGGAAAATCATGGTGCTCTTCGGAGGCGTGCCGGGCGCGTGATAGAGGAACGGCGTAAACGGACCGGCGTTATAAAAGCCGCCGCTGCGCGCCACGAAATCCTGGCAGGCCTTCACATGCTCGGGCGTCGTGTCGGCGGCGGTCACCATATCCTCGGGCTTGTAACTGGTTCGCGCGAGAGGCGGCGGCTTGACCGGAAACGGCTGTGTCGGCGAATACCACTCCCCGGGCACGTCGCCTTTTGGAACCGGGCGCTCTTCGACTCCAAAGACCGGCTTGCCAGTGACGCGGTTCAGGATGAACATCCAGCCGGTCTTGCCAATGGCGGCAAGCGCGGGAATTTTCTTGCCGTCCTGAACGATATCGACGAGGCTCGGCGCGGGGGGCAGATCGGAATCCCAGAGGTCATGATGGACGGTCTGGAAATGCCAGAGATATTTTCCGGTGTTGGCGTCCACCGCGACGATGGAGTTGCCGAAGAGATCGTTGCCAGGGCGCGTGCCGCCGTAGTAATTGCCGGCCGGGCTGCCCAGCGGCATGTAGAGGATGCCGCGTTTCTCATCCACCGTGAGATACCAGCCCCAGACATTCACGCCCGAATAGCCCTTCCAGCTGTCGTTCTCCCAACTGCCGAATCCTTTTTCACCGGGCTGCGGGACGGTGTGGAACTCCCAGAGTTTTTTTCCCGTTCGGGCGTCATATGCGCGCGAATCGCCGGGCGGCCCGATCGGAATCTCTCCCACCGTCGCGCCCAGCAGGATCACGTTTTTGAAAATCGCCGGCACGCCGTTCCACGGCACCGTGATGTCCACGATTCCTTCCTTGCCGAAGCCGGGATCGATCTTGCCCGTATTCGCGTTGAGGCCGACCAGGTGCGGCCCCGCGGTGAGAATGATGCGCGGAGGATTGTCCTTATCGCCCGGCCAGAACGTCACGCCGCGCGCGGTCGTAGCGAAGGGTAGTTGGGCCGTCCAGACCTCCGTGCCGGATTCGGGATCGAGCGCGATGACGCGCCGGCCAGCCGGCAGATACATCAATCCGTTGACGACGATCGGAGTAGCTTCCGGATTCACGCCGCCCCCGCCGCCGCGTCCTGCGCCTCCTCCTCCGCCCCGGGCGGGAGCGGCCGCTGCTTCTGTTCCACCTGATGCAGGAGCGCCGCGTGCCGGGCGCGGCGCGCGCAGATCGAACTTCCATGCCTCGGTCAGGCTCGCGACGTTGCCGGTGTTGATCTGTTTCAGCGGCGAATAGCGCGTGCCCCCGAGATCGTGCGTGTACATCGGCCAGTCGTTCGCAGTTTCGGCGACTTTCTGGCCGTACAGACCCTGCAGACACAACCCGGCGAGCGCCGAACTCATCAGGATGATGGAAATGCGAATGTGCATATCGGTTTTGCCTATTGCGCCTTCAGCGCATTGTCCCAGTGCTCGGCAATCTTGCCGTTGTTGTCGAAGCGGAACATGTCGAACCAGGTCGTCGTATACTTTTTCCCCTTCTGTTTCGGATCGTCATACTCGCGCACAAACGACATGGTGACATAGTCGCCCTCGGCCTGAATCGCGACCAGACCGTCGATCGTGGCGGGGATCGGCTTGGGACCGCCGAGTTTCACGAAGTAATCTTTGAAGCCTTTCAGGCCGGTTTCGGCATTCGGATTGTGCTGGATGTAATCCTCCCGCATGTATTTTTCGGCCTGATCGAGACGAAGCCCGCGCAGCACGATGCGGTAAAAGTCGTATGCAGCCTTTTTGTTGGCGGCGAGCTTCTTGTCCTTGCTGACGAGCAGCGCGGCCTGGTCTTTTGCAGGCACGACGGGAAGCGCGGCAAAGGCTGGCGCCGCCATAAGGCCAATGAGCACAAGGGGAACGGCGCGAACGAGTCGGGTCATGTTCGGTCTCCTGATGGCTTTCAAGTCTATCGCAGGACGGCTTGATTCCGCCCGCCGGAGGATGCTCTGATGTTCGGATAAGAAGATTTCCCCATGCTCGCCGCGTTACGCAAGCGTAAAGAGTGGGCCTTCTTCGCCGTTCTGCCGAAGGCGGACCGGCCGCTGGCCATCGCCTGGTGGGGCGCACTGCTGCTTCGGGGAGCGCTTCCGGCTGTCTTCGCCATCGCCATGGGCCTGCTGGTGGGCGCGGTCGAGCGCCGCGAACCGTTTGCCGGGCCGCTCGCCTTCGCCGGCGCCGCATTCGTTCTGCTGCAGGTGCTTTCGCCTTTCCATCAGGCGGTCAGCGCCAATCTCGGGAGCCGTACGGCGGCGTGGCTTTACGATCGGTTGACGACCGCCTGCATTCTGCCGCCCGGCATGGGACACCTCGAAGACCAGCGCCTGACGACGGATCTCGCGATGGCTCGCGACTTCGACCTGGCGATCAGCGGTCCGCCTCTGTCGATTTCGATGGATTTCATTGCGTCCGGACTCGTCGAGATGGTGGGCGGATTCGCGTCCGCTCTGGTGCTCGCCGCATGGTCGTGGTGGGCGGCGCTGCTGCTGGCGGCCGCATGGCTCGCCACGCACTGGCTGCTGCGCGAGAGCGCGGTCTGGCACGACCGCAACACCGACGAAGTTCGCGAGGCGCAGCGCCACGCCGAGTACACCTACCGGCTTGCCGTCGATCCTCCGGCAGCGCGGGAACTGCGGCTGTTCGGGCTTGGCAAGTGGACCGTGGATCAGTTTGCGGCCCGGAGACGGCGTTTGTTCGAACTCCAGTGGAAGGCCACGCGCCTGAGGGAAAAGCCGGTCTTGTGGAGTCTGCTGCTGGTGGTCGCCGCCAATGTGGCCGTGTTCGGGCTGATGGCC
>CAZXCO010000820.1:0-2245 GCA_964639095.1 uncultured Solibacteraceae bacterium | reverse complement strand
CGCGTCCGAGGCCATAAGCAGATTCCGGCCTTCATTCGTGTGCTGGAAACTCTGAAGCCATCCCGGAAGGAAGTTGTCACACGCAGAAAGGCGTCGTAAAGTGAGTTATTCGAGAGCCGCTACTTTCAACGAAAAGTCGGGTGTTCCCGCCGCGCCCTCCTATCCCTTCTGTGGTTGAGTCAAGCCACGGAGCCGCAGCAGTTACGCCAAACTCACCAGTGGATTCGGTTGCTTGTCGTACTGCTTGTGACCGGGATTCTGATCTCCGGCATGCTGATGCAGCATTATCTGCGCAGATGACGGCCCATATTGCCGGACGATCCTGCAAATGAATCGAACCTCTCAGTTCTCGAAAATCCACTTGCATTGGGGCGATATCGCGACATATCGGTGGCCATTCACTGTGGGCTATCGGTTCATGCCGAGTTGCCAGAGGGTGCATAGAGCCGTATTGTAAAGCGCCAGTGCGGTGGTAATTTGCCCCAGGTGATTATCGTGAGTCGAGAGGTAGGCGGCGTGAACACCCACGTCGGGATGTAGATTGCCTTCCGTTGAGCAGTCGATCACCACGGCTCCCGATTTTATATCCCGGATCAAATCCTCCTCGCAACGAGCTGGAAAGGCGGTGACAACGATATCCGCGGCGGCGAGGAAGTGCCGTTTATCCTCGCGCCGCGTCTGTGGATGCACAATTATGGCAGTTGCCCCGATTCGCATGAGCATGTTCTGCAAAGGAATTCCGATACGGCTCGAACTGTTGAAGATAACTGCTGTTGGCCCTTGTTGTCGAGCGTTTTTCGGAAACATACTCTTGATTGAATCGTGGCGGTGCAGGAGCGTCAGGATGGCACGCGCGGTGCAGGGCACTACACCTTCGTATTTCTCCTCTTCATCCACCGTCTTGATGTTCAGTGCCATACGCCCCGTGTTCTCAACCGTCAGCCCCTCGATGTCTTTCTCCGGTTTTACGCGACGTAGAAAATAATCTTCTGTCTTTCCAAAAGGAGTGGGGAAGAAGATAAACGTCCCACGAATCTTTTCATTGACCTGCGCGCCCATCAGCGCCAATTCCAGAAGTTCTGCGCTGTGCGCTTCCTCAACCCGGAAGTCGAGTCCGCGTTCCCGGAACGTCTTGCCCATGTAGCTGGAATAGCGGCGGCAGCCCCGATCGACCTCGACCCCCGCAGAGCGTGGAATGAAAGCAGCAACGCGGATCTTTTCCCGCACCAGTCCCATTCTTTCCACCTCAGTCAGTTTGCGGTCCGCCTGCGCGAATACCTCCGTCGCTACACTGACGCAATCCAGCAACCTGGTGCGCGGCAGATTTTTGGTCCAGCTCATGTCGGGCACGAACGATCGCTCTGGCGTCCTCGCCAGTTCTTCATGTACTTCTGGTATGGTCATATACTGCTTTCATTAAACGACATCGGCCTCTCGTGTGCGGATCTCGCGCAGGCAAGTCCAAGCGATTTTCGGGTTCGAGAACTGAAAGCGCAGAGCGGGACCCAGGTTCGCAGAGACAGGGCCGCAACTTGAGCGATTCCGCCATGCGGAACCGATCAACGTGTGCCGGAATCGGGCACAATGCTGCGTGCGACCCTTCAGCGTGAGTCAACCAACAAAATCAATGCTTTGCCCTGATTCAGCGGCATGACCATGTTATCCTACGCATCAGTTTGAGACCGCTTTTTCGACCGCGTTCTCGCTGCACTCACTCACATATATGAAGCTCACATGGACCAAGACCGACGATGCACCGGCGCTCGCGTCGTACGCACTGCTACCCATCCTGCGAGCGTACTTCAAAGGGACAGGGGTGGAGATCGAAACGGCCGACATCTCGCTCGCTGGCCGTATCGTCGCCAGCTTCCCTGAGCGTCTCAGGCACAACCAAAAAATTCCGGACGAGTTGACGCGACTGGGGGAGATGGCCCGGACGCCGGAGGCCAACATCGTCAAGCTGCCGAACATCAGCGCCTCGATTCCGCAGCTCCGGGACGCGATTGCAGAACTTCAAGCGAAGGGCTACGACATTCCTGACTATCCAGACGCCCCCTCTACAGAGGAGGAGCGTGCGGTGCAGGCCCGGTTTGCCGGGGTCCTGGGCTCGGCCGTAAATCCCGTGTTGCGCGAGGGCAATTCCGACCGGCGCGCTCCCGGATCGGTGAAGGCGTTCGCGCGGAAGCATCCACATAACATGATGAAACCCTGGCCCAGGTCGGGTTCAGGGAAGTCCGGCTCGGTG